>NZ_JBBEVD010000038.1:0-12758 GCF_037414265.1 Pseudoalteromonas sp. C12FD-1 | reverse complement strand
TCACCAGTAAGGTATGAAAACTCTTTAAGAAAAGTGTCCGGCTGGAGTTGACCAGAACAGTTAAACAACTATTTTAAAATCAGAACATCGTTGCTTTAATGCAATGGAAACTGAGTACTTTAAAAAAATGCTGAGCACAAGTGAGCGTACTTTGTTACGAAACAAAGATAAGCACTTAAATAAACAGATCAGTGAGAATGCGATTAAAGTGGCACGGTTATCCAACTTTGGGACTGCGTATTTCAGTAGTATCGATAATTGGAATACTTGGTTATATACACCCAATATTCAATTTGATAATCAACCTGCACAAGCAATAATGCGCAGTATCCGTGGCCGTGAATTAATTCGCAGAGTCATTAGCCGGCTTGAGCATGGATTTACAACATAATAGTTTCTTTCGGCTGGCCCCTAAGTAATAAAACTACCTTTGTGAATGTTTTTCAGTGTTGAAAAGGATAGTGCTCAACCCGTTGCCTTATTGATTATACCGTCTTTACACAATAATCGGGTATGCTTAAAAAGCTTCGGTTTGTCATTAAAGCCGCATATTTTCATATCTAAAGCTATCTTCTCATCTGTTTTAATCACGTAACTGCTTTATGTGGGGCATAAAAAATAGCACTGTAATTAAGTATATTTATCACCTCTTACTAAGCCTAGAAATATTATGCAGGGTTTCTCAGTTAAGATTTCTTCCAGCAAATTTTAAAGAGACGAACATTATTAATAGCAGTGAGACAATAGCTGGAGCGTTAACTATCAAATCTAATTACTAAGTAAACGGATTATTATGCTTTGCAAACGAAGGCATTTGCTAAATAGCCCTATGAAAATAACGAGGGTTATAGTCATAGGGCGTTAGCATTAAAACTGCTTTCTAAAAATGATTATAAATAGCCAGTTTTAAGAATTTACTTTTTTACTCAAGAATTTCAATTTCCACTGCGGTGTCGCTAAAACCACCAATGGTTTGTGCCCCTGCGATTCGCATATCAAGTTCAAGCGTTTGATTACCTGCAGTAAAATTAGACAGAACAAGCTCTATTGAAACAGTTCCAGCCGACAATGGAACAAAATCATGAATTTGGCTCCCTGGGGTTATATCTACATTAAAGTCAGTGTCTTTTACTTTTAGGTTAAAGTTTAAATTAGATAAAATTTCAACTCCCGAAGTACTGCTATCGACAAGAGAGAATGAGTTTACGACAAATTCAAGCTCAGCATCATACTTAACACTCAGTGGCTTTCTATCGACCCAATTAAAAGTGAAGTCATTATCATAATAAGTAAATAAGTTATGTTCACCTAGCTCATGCGCTTCTTTTTGAGCTGCGACCTCTTCTGCAGTTACTCCTACAGGATTGAGCATCATGAAATTATTTGCTAGGCCACCGCGACTTATCGAAAACTGTCGACTTGTTTCAAGTTCAGCAAAGCTAGTACTGACTGCAATATGCTCATAATACTCACCTACTGCAAGCTGTTGCTCGAACTTGTGTTCACTATCAAGTGTAATATCATCTTTTGACTCTTGAACATACTCGCCATCATCATTACGTTTATAACGCGTCACTGTAATTTTTGAGGCAATCACCGTATTTTCATCTTGCTCACCCGTTGATGAAAGATTTGCATCATTAAGTGGGTTGAAATATATTCTACTTGTACCTAGTTGTGATTGGACAGGCTGTTCATCAAACGTAATCACAGCTGAAGTATCGTCAATATCATAAGTGCCATTAGCATCAGTAATAGCCACTAATTCAATACTAATTTCACCCGCTGTCTGTGAGGTTACATTCAGCTTAAAAGTCTTAGCGCTATCAAACGTTATTTCACCGCTTTCAGGTATCGTCAAAAAGCTATCTGACAAAACAATGTCTGCTTGGGCGCCATTTAATTGAAATTTAGCCCCCGTAATCTCTGCATCCACTTCTACAGTGATTATATTTTCACATTTTACTGTTGCTGTGCAGCTGAGCTCACTATCTACTGTAAAGCTAACAACCTTTGGAGCTTCTGTGGTTACACTTCCTGTCGTGCCTCCACCTCCTGATGATGTATTAGTACTCTCAGATGAACCTGACCCCCCACCTCCTCCACATGCAGTGAGAAGTAAAGTTAAAATGAAAACCCATACATAATTAACATTCCGTTTCATATTATTCCTTATTTTTACTTATTCAACCTTACTGTTTTTAATGTCACATTAAGCGTTACACTCAGTATGTTCCTACTGTGTTATTTAAATTTCTGCGCTACAAACACAAAAAGACACAGGTGTTAAAATTTAGTTAATTTTCATTTCCATGTCTATAAATTTATGTGTTTTATTTCGAAATGAATGCTTTAGATACTAATAGCAAGCCAAAACCTACGATATAAGATTAGAAATAAATTACACCTTAGCATTGAGCATATTAGGCGCTAGTCTACACAACTATCCTGACACAGGCGGATAACCCCTACAGAAATAGCAAAGTCCCCCATTGAATTAAGGTTGTTTTTTAAAAGTTAAATTTTAGAGGGTACTAAATAGGGTGATCCATTTTTTTTTGAAACTCGTCAAAAAAACTATTAATTTGTGAAAAACCTAAAATTTGAAGTCGTTTAGATGGGGGATATTCATTTTTGAGACTATCTTAAATTTATTGGTAAAGCTCAGAGCTTAAAATAGCGAAAATTCTTAGCTGAACAGGCTGTTCATTTTCAGATTCATATTTCCGTTAAGCAACTATTTTAATACACCAAAAGAGCTATATTAGCGTACTGCACTATACACTTTCGTTAGCTGAACTCGCCTACTTTGAATAAATACTTGGCCAATCACTCTCCTTTCCTACATCTACCTTAAAATGCGTAATTAGCATTATTTATCGCCTAAAAATCCACCTAAAACATAACATCAATTAAAAAACATAAAAACACTCTTTTTGTTAGAAAAAATAAACTTTTAAACCATTGAAATTAAACAACATTCATACATTAGAAGATTACAACATGCTTTTTAGGGTTCTCTAATTTTTTTATATATCAAAAATAATGTTTACGATTCGACTTGCACCTATAGAGCTAGTTATTCACTTGCCGTGCTTATAAGAAAGTAACTTTTGTTGCTTGTACTTATGTAGGCCTTATTAACACGACTAATTTACTGCGGTATCGAAATGAGCCCTTTACGCTCTTTTGATGGTTAAAACGTATAGAGAAGCTAATTATGAAATACAAACAAAAATCGATACCACTTTTAGAGGCTGAGCTAAAACCTCATCCGCTATTAATTCAACTTACAAAAAATGATGTGATTCAGTTAAAGGCTAACCAAAGTATCGATGACTTACCTATAGAAGTAGTACGGTCATTATTAGACTTGCACCCATTAGCCGTGATTATTGATACTGACGATAATAGCTATTTAACACTTACAACAAGCAGCATACTTGAACGCTTTAAAGCACATCAGTTCGGCAAGTGATATTCCTGATTTTATTAAAATATCTGGCGCGAGTCCCTGCGAAAAGCACTCTTTTCGTACTTTTTATGATGGTACAGTATCGTGGGCTGAATATGCGAAACCCTATAAATGCAAAAATCGTATTGTGTATTTATGGCAACCTATGCCGACCTATTTAAATGTATTTTTTCAGAAATTTATTAGCGATCAAACTTACGGTACGCCTTTTTTAAATCTCAAAAATACAGCACATTTATTCGAGCTAATGAAGGCAGTATATCCCACACTAAAAAAAGCGGGTTTAGCACGAAGACGCCCTTACGAAACACGCCACACTGCAGCTGTGCTACATATTGCCGCGCACGAAAATCCGCTATATATCTCACACATGCTTGGGCACAGTGTTACGCGTTTATTATTCGAGGTTTATGCGCCGTATGTAGCTAATGCATCTAGGCAGGATGGGTTCGCGTTTAATGAAATGATGATTGAGCGAGGAATTGCTTAAGTGTAAAACGTGTCAATTACTAACTGAAGTCTTTGGGCTAAATAGAGCTGTAAATAAAAACATTGGTAGCTGTTAAAATACTAGTTTTAAAATAGCCCTATGAAAATAAATAGGGCTATTAAGGTGAGGATTGAGTAATAAAACTGCTTATCTAAAAAATGGATATGTTCAGTTACAGGGTCACCCTGCGGTTGACTGCTTTATACTTTTTCAATCACCAACCATAAAATGCACCTAACTTAATAAAATTATCGTCAAATACTGTTTTACCAGTATAGAGCTCTAAGCCCCAATAGCCCTCTTGTAACTGTTGTGTGTAACGCGTTTCAAGTTCTACTCCTATCGTATAATAAGATAAAGGTAAACGGCCTGAGCCATTACCATCTTGACTTTCCAAACCATTTTCTATTCGTCGAATAGTAGTATCAATATTTTGTGTAGAACTATATTGCCATACCCAGTTAATAGATTGACTCTCAGCCGCCGGCTGATGGTTTTCGCCGCGTTCATTACCTGCCCAATGCCCTAAAACTTGGCCACTAATTGTATTACCTAAAGAGTATAAATGAGCTATATACCACCCCTCTTGCCAGCGGCTATTCTCAAACCTTAAACTATGATCTTCGTTTAAATATGGTAAAAACAGTCCAAAGTTATATGCATTATTCTTCTTACCACCGCCAAGCGTATCTTCAAAGCCAATATCACCATAAAAACTAAAAGGCACATTAAACCAAGTCGCTTTATAATCAAAGCTAACAGATGCGAGTTGGTCGCCTACTTCATAATTAGGCCCAAACTCTTCAAACTCCTCACCGTTAACGTTATCGTTATTGCCTGGTAAAAAAAATGCTTCAGCAAAGTCACTAATACCAACTGAGCGATCTCCGCCTCCAAACTGTAATAAACGGTTAGCACTTAAGGTTAAATCTTCAAAGGGAGAAAAGCTCAAATGAACACCAGCTAAGTGCGGCTTGCCTGGTACTGTTTTGCCTACTTCTTTACCCGAATTAATTGCTGGATCGGTTTTCATTTTCATATAAAACAAATCATAACGTATATCAAAGTCGGTAATAGGCTCCACATTGCTAATACCAATAGAAGGGAGGGATTTGGCATTTGTACTCAGTATCATTGCACTATCGTACATAGGTGAATACCAACGCTCCCTATAACCGATATCTACTTGTGCGTAACTATTACCAAAATATACAAAGCTTTGGGTGGGTAATAAATTATCTTCATTGGCAATACCCGCGATACTCACACCAAAGTGGTTACCAAAATTAGCAAACGCTCCGGCTTCTAGCTTTAAATAAGTATCTACTTTTTGGCCACGCTGATTAGGAATAGACTTAGGTTCGTTGCCGTACGCAACTGTTGCTTTAGCATAGGTTACCGCATCCGTTTGTTTGTATAGAGCAAGTTCATTAAATAACTTTTGGTATAGTTGCGGGTAGCTATGTTCTATCGATTTTAATACTTTTAATACTTCACTTGTTTTATAAGGCTTAGCCATCATATGCGTGTTATCACCCACTACAAGAAGCTTTTCAACTAATTGTTCTAATTGAGGGTTTTGCTTTAATGGCAAATAAGCCGAAACACCGTTAGCTGATACCTGAGAACTAAAGATAACTCCTATTAAAAGCGGTAATTTTTTTATCATTTTTTTTCCATTTAATTTATGTTCTAGGTTATGTTTACATGATAAAAAAACGATAACGAGTAAACAACTAGGATCTGTTTAAATTTAGAATTATATATCCCTATGCAGTACTTTAAGTGACATAAATGCAATACATAACGTTGATTAATTGCTTTTCCGTGTCCTCTGTGGTTAATTAATCTTTCTCTACTAAAGCCTTAAAATAAATATCAGCTATAAACAAAAAAACCGTGTTTGGCTCAAACACGGTTTTAGTAAATTAATCAAATTAAAACTTTGTAATTACAGGTTTACAACATTATTTGATTGCGCAGTAGGATCATCGCTAACCAACGATGTTAAGTATTGCCCAAAGTCGTCGCCAAGCTTAGCATCACGCATACCGTATTCAACAATCGCTTTTAAGTAGCCTAGCTTATCGCCACAGTCGTGCGAGCGGCCACTCATATGAAATGCTTCAACTGTTTCTTGCTTCATTAGCTCATCGATTGAATCAGTTAACTGTATTTCGCCACCAGCGCCTACAGGGGTTTTAGCAAGTAACGGCCAAATATTTTTACTTAATACATAACGGCCAACAACTGCAAGGTTTGAAGGTGCTTTATCAGCCTCTGGCTTTTCAACCATGGTTTTAATTGCTGTACTGTTACCTGGCGTTAACTGCACACCGTTTATATCAGCAATACCGTATTTGCTTACATCTTCTTGTGCTACTGGCTCAAGCATAATTTGGCTTGCTTTAGTTTCATTAAAGCGTTTGATCATAGCCGCTAGGTTTTCAGTTTTTTGATCTGCAGTATAAGCGTCAAGTATTACATCTGGCAGCAGTACAATAAAATCATCGTCACCCACAATTGGTTTAGCACACAAAATAGCGTGCCCTAGGCCTTTAGCCTCACCTTGGCGTACACTCATTATAGTTACATCTGTAGGGCAAATTGAGCGCACTTCCTCAAGCAGAGTACGTTTAACACGTTTTTCAAGCGTAGCTTCAAGCTCGTAGCTCGTGTCAAAGTGGTTCTCAATTGCATTTTTTGAGCTATGTGTAACTAAAACGACCTCTTTAATACCCGCAGCAATACATTCAGCTACTATGTATTGGATTAATGGTTTATCTACAATAGGTAGCATTTCTTTAGGGATCGCTTTGGTCATAGGTAACATACGTGTGCCAAGGCCGGCAACAGGGATAACAGCTTTCATGGGTAGTCCTTTATTTAAATAATAATGTTTAAGTTGATCTTAACTTATCAACTTTAAAGTAGATATAACCTGAATAAATTTAATAACGTGCTTTATTATACGGTATATAAGTTTAGGATTTTGTAAATCAAAAATAATGCTTACTTCGGCCAGCAAGTGCCCGCCAATAAACTTCGCTACAGCGCTTATTTTGGTTGTAGACGTAGAGCTTGCTCACGTTAGAAGCGCAGCTTCTCATGGCTTTAAAATGTAATAATCACTGTAAAAGCGCTGCTTTTAAACGCCAGCAAGCAAGGCGCCTACAACACCGTAATCTTAATCGTAGGCGTGAAGCTTGCTCACGCAAAAAATATCTATATTTTAACCAACGCGCCAGCAAGCAAGGCGCCTACAACACCGTAATCTTAAGGTAGGCGTGAAGCTTGCTCACGCAAAAAATATCTATATTTTAACCAACGCGCCAGCAAGCAAGGCGCCTACAACACCGTAATCTTAATCGTAGGCGTGAAGCTTGCTCACGCAAAAAATATCTATATTTTAACCAACGCGCCAGCAAGCAAGGCGCCTACAACACCGTAATCTTAATCGTAGGCGTGAAGCTTGCTCACGCAATTTTTATAGTTCTGCTCTTGTCCTAGCTATTTGTAATACTCTACTAGCTCGTTAATAAAGCGAGCAACTTGCGCTTGAGGTAACTCATTAATGCCAGCCGCAGCCGCACGACCACCACCTGTTGCAAATTTACTGCAAATATCAACAGCACCTTGCTTATTTATAAGAGGAGATCTAACGCTCACTAAGTAACTGCCTTTGTTATTAAACGTAAATACTGCATGGGCTTTATCTGGTGACTGATTAGCAAGGTCGTTACCTAAAACGCCGCTTACTCGACGAGCCCAAGCAGCATCCTCTAATAAAATAACTTTAGCGGTATCACAATCATGTAAAACCTCAGCTTTAGCCGCTTTTTGCATATCGGCTTTATAAGCACGTTCAAGAATATAAAAAACCGAATTCTTATCGTTAATAGCATCAAAAGGCGATTTATACTGTAAAAGTAGCTCAAACAAATCTTCTGGTGCAAAGTGCAAATCAGCCACTTCACTTCCGTAGCCGTTATAATTTATGTAAGTACCAAATGCTTTTAACTGTGACTTTTGTAGGTCAGTTAAAGCTAACTTATCAGCCTCGCTATCAGCCTTAGCAAATAAATTATCACCATAGGCGGCTGTAATAGCCCATAAATGAAATTGCTTATCAATTAAATTACTTACTATTAGGCTGGTACACATATTTGCATCTAAATCTATATGCGCAAATAAATTAGCATGATTAGGTATATCACCCGCTTTATGGTGATCTACATACATAACACGTGCACCAACACACAAAGCATCGTGAAGGGCAGGCATGTTTTTATCCATTGAAATATCCAACACCCTAATGCAATCGCCCTTTTGTGGCGTAATTCTTTGCATTAGCTGAATATCACGTTTAACGCCAGTTACTTTAATTGTATCTGTTGGATTAGCTAACTGAAGCTGTAATAAGGCAATAATCCCATCGGCATCACCGTTAAAAATGTCGTATTTCATAATATTCTCAAATACAAAAACACATAAAGTAAATGCCTAGCCAGGTAAACTAATCCTTAAACTTTAACATCTACAACTTTATGTTTTATTAAATAATCTACAATTTGCTCTGCACATTGCTCAATAGTTTGTTCAGCCGTTTTTACATGTATTTCTGGAGCCAAAGGTACATCAAACGATGAGCTAATACCTGTAAAATTAGGTATTTCGCCCGCACGCGCTTTTTTGTACAAGCCCTTTGGATCGCGGCTCTCACACACAGCTAAAGGTGTATCAATAAACACCTCTACAAATTCGCCCTCGTTCATAATACTGCGCGCTTGAGCGCGGTCAGCTTTAAATGGCGAAATAAACGCTGTAGATACAATAAGGCCTGCATCTACAAATAATTTAGCAACTTCACTAATACGACGAATATTTTCGACACGGTCTTCGTCACTAAAGGTTAAGCCCTTATTTAGACCCATACGAACGTTATCGCCATCAAGTAAATAGGTATGGCAGCCTAATGAAAATAACTTTGCTTCTACTGCATTTGCTACAGTAGATTTACCTGAACCACTTAAGCCAGTATACCAAAGTAACACAGGCTTATGACCTTTATGTTGTTGTTTTTGCTCTCGCGACACGGTTTGAGCATGCCATACAATGTTTTCATCTTGGCTCATTAACGCACCTTTGTTTTTAATTATTTAAAGTAAAAGCGCTGCTTTTAAACGCCAGCAAGCTGTGCGTCTACAACACCATATTATCCAGCGTGAAGCTTGCTCACGCACTAAGTTGAAACTTTTATACTTTTATACCAATGCGACAGCAAGCTGCGCGTACACACCACAACTTTTAATGTAGGATAAGCCCTAAAACGGAGTTTTTCAGCTAACACTAAAATGGAAAAAAAACAGGCACTAGCACTAAAACAACAATACTGTAAGTAATGGAAATGGGTAAACCAAATTTAATAAAGTCAGCTAACTTATAATTTCCTGCGTTGTAAACCATTAAGTTTGTCTGATAGCCATAAGGGCTGATAAAACTACCGCTTGCAGCAAAAGCCACAGCAAGCACAAAAGGCAAGTAGCTAACCCCTAAGCCCTGCGCAATACTAAATGCAATGGGAAACACTAAAGCTGCGGCCGCATTATTAGTTATTACTTCGGTTAATAACAAAGTCATGAAAAACACTGCTATAAACGCTATATAAACACTTTGCCCCACCAATAAGCACTCAACCTTATTTGCAATAAGAGCAGAAACACCAGTATTATCAAGCGCCGTTGCAAGCGACAATGCACTTACCACAATTAACCATAACTCAAGCGGAAAGCGGCGTTTAATTTCGTTGAGTGACAAACAGTTACTTGCAACCAACAACGCTAAATAAAATACAAAGCATTTCAATAAGCTAATATCAAACACTAAAGAGCTAACAATAGCGCCTAAAAAACCCCACAAAACAATTCGCTCTTTAAAACCACTCAGCATATTTTCGGCTTTTACACCGCTGAGTATAAAAAAGTTTTTAGTTAAATTTGTACGTTTAGCAAAGTCTGGCCCTACGGCAAGCACTAAAAAGTCGCCACTTTGAATGGTTATGTCGCCCAATTTTCCAGAAAGCTTTTCGCCTTCACGCCTTACGGCAACCACAGCAGCATCAAAACGCGCTCTAAAACCAGCTGTTTTCAGTGTTTTACCAACCACAGCAGCAGCAGGCTTTATCACCACCTCGGTTAAATTATCGTGTAATAACCCATCTTGTTCGGCAAATAAGGTTAAGCCTTCAAACTGCTGTAAAACCAAAACCTTGGTCACATCACCAGAGAATATAAGCCTATCTCCCTCGCGAATCATCTGGCTTGGTGTAACTGGCGATATAAGGCGATTGTCTCGGACTATTTCAACCAAAAAAAGTGACTCTAAATTACGTAAACCATTTTGCTCTACCGTTTTTCCAACCAAGGAAGAACCCGCACTAACTTTAGCGTCTACAAAATAATCACTAATTACAGTATCGTTGCTTAAAGAACCTTTTAAACCATTTACGGTAAATGCCATAACAATAAAACATAAAACAACAGCGGCTAATCCAATAGGTAAAAAATCAAAAAAAGCAAAGCCCGCTTCACCACGCTCAATCAGCATTGAGTTAACAATTAAATTTGTAGAAGTACCAATAAGGGTTAGCGTGCCACCTAAAATAGCAGCATACGAAAGAGGGAGTAATAATTTTGTAGCGGGGATTAACTTATTATTTTTAACGGGGCTTATCAGGGTAGCTACAACAGCTGTATTGTTTAAAAAAGCCGATGCCACAACAGTCGAAAGTAATGTTTTTAGGTACGATTTCAGTACAGAACTGTTAAATAAAACTGCTGCTATTTTACGTAACAGGCTTGTTCGCTCAAACGAAAAAGCACAAATAACTAGCAATAATAGCGTTACTAGACCGGGGTTAACCGCATTTTTTAAAAGTTGTTCTGTAGATATAAGCGAAAAAGCAAAACATGTTAAGCTAGCTGCAGCAAATACTCGCTCAGGCACTTTTTGAAACTTAACCAAACCAACAATGGTCGTAAAAAAAATACCCACTATCAACCATTGTTCTAAACCCACTTACTCTTCCTTAAATTCACAAACCCGCAGCTTGTAGCTCGTAGCTCGTAGCTCGTAGCTCGTAGCTCGCCAAATCATATCTTCTGCCAAAACTTTAATGTGTTAAAGCCTAGGCGCTTTTTAACAAAATAAACAGCTAGTAAGTTTTGTAAGCTAATAAAAAAGGCGGTAGCAGCCGCAGCCCCTATTACGCCATATAAACTTGTAAATAGTGGCACACTTACAAGCACCCCACAGCCACTAATAATAGTGACTAACCGCATGTCACGCTCGTTACCTGTCATTTGTAGTAAAAAGCCCACAGAACCAGTAATAACATTAACAGCCTGACCTATTACTAATATCTGTAGTATTAATGCGCCTTGCTTAAATTGCTCACCAAACAACCCCATTAAAAACTCAGGTAGTAATAACATAAATAAAACAATCGGCAACGCACTTAGTGTTAATAAACGTACGCTAAATAATGCAGTTTTACGTATGCCATCCATATTATCTGCCGCTTTAAATGCCGCAAATTTAGGTGCAACCACTAAATTAACAGCCATTAAAATAAAGCTTGTCAGCAACGCAATACGTTGCGCCACACTAAAGTAGGCGACTTGCTCAGCAACCAAGTACACACCAATAATAATTGGCGCACTCCATTGAACTGCTTGGCTCATTAAAATAATTACCCAATTAGGGCGAGCGCTTTGCCAAAGCTCATTTGCATTAACAGTATTACCTCTGTTATTTAAACTTTTTAAAGCAATCCAGTAAAAAAAGCTTGCTGTAACACCTAAACTCAAACTTAAATATAAAGCGGTGGTGTTTGCTGTTGAGGTATTAAGTATTAAAACAGCAGCGCCGCACAGTAAAAAGTGGGCAATGTTTTGGCACGGAATACTTGCAATTAAGTTATGTCTACCTTGCAAGCTCATTGCAATAATTGCTACAGCACTTAAACCAACAATAGCAGGAGCAATAAACGCAAGGCTATTAGCCATTTGCGGCTTGCTAAATAACTCAGTAGCAATAAACGGTGCCAGTAAATAAAGCAAAACAGCTATAACCAAAGCAACAGGTAAGCTATATTTTAAAGCAAAATTGAGGATACTTTTTACCGTTACGCCATTGTTTGCATTAGCCCCAGTAAAGCGTAGCACCGTATTATCAAAGCCAAGTTTTGCCGCAGCCGAAAGCAGCATGGCAATAGCCAAGCTTAAAAAAAAGTAACCGGCTTGCTCTGCGCCTAACTGCCTAGCAATAATTAGGTTAAAAATAAAGGCCATACCCGCACCAAGCACGCGTATAGCAAGTGCAATCCCTGCGTTTATTGCCGTATGGCGGTGTTCTGGGTCGCTTAGTACAGATTTTAGTTTATTTATCAAAGGTGAACTCAAATTTCTTTGGCTATCAGCTATCAGCTATCAGCTATCAGCTATCAGCTATCAGCTATCAGCTATCAGCTATCAGCAGGCTGCAACAACGCGGCACTACAATCAAACAATAAAATTATAAATTATTTGCACTTGTATCTAATGGCGCAAAGCTTTTAATTAAATCATCTACCGCTTTCATTTGCGATAAGTACCCTTCAAGCTTGCTAAGTGCCAAAGCACATGGACCATCACACTTAGCTTCATTAGGGTTAGGGTGCGCTTCAATAAATAGGCCCGCAATACCCAGTGCCATGCCGCTGCGAGCAAGCTCGGCAGCTTGTGCACGGCGTCC
>NZ_JBBEVD010000037.1:0-283138 GCF_037414265.1 Pseudoalteromonas sp. C12FD-1 | reverse complement strand
TTGAATCGCTGTTACCTTGGAACATTAAACAAGCTGGGTGTCGTTAGCTAGACGCTTACGTTTGAACGGCTCACATCTAGGCTTTTTTATACCAAACCGCATAATTAAGTGATCTATTTTGAGGATGGATAAACGTGTTGATAGCAAGGCAAAAAATTCGCTATTTAGTTGTTCTAAATGAGAATTTTTTAACGCAGATAGCGACACGTTTAGCCCCTGAAAATGATTAAGTATTATTGCGGATTGGTATTATACGGATGGGTTTTAAGCCAGTGCTCGGCGATTTGTTCGCGCGTGGCAAACCATACTTGTTCATGCGATTTAGCATATTCAAAAAAACGTGCGAGGGCTTTAATGCGCCCTGGGCGGCCAATTAAGCGACAATGCAAACCAATCGACATCATTTTTGGGGCGTTTTCACCTTGTGGATCGCCTTCTTCATACAGCGTATCAAAGGCATCTTTTAAATAATTATAAAACTGATCGCCGGCATTAAAGCCTTGCACTGCAGCAAAGCGCATGTCGTTTACATCAAGGGTGTAGGGCACTATTAGCTGTGGCTTACCTTCTTTAATACTGTAAAAGGGTAAGTCGTCGCTGTAATCGTCGGCATCATATAAAAACGAGCCATTTTCTACCACAAGGGCAGCTGTGTTAGGGCTTGTGCGCCCGGTGTACCAGCCTGTGGGCTTTTTACCGGTAAGCGCTTGAATGATCTCGATGGCTTTTTGCATGTGCTCGCGCTCGGTTTGCTTATCTATATGTTGATAATTTATCCAGCGCAGGCCATGGCTTGCAATTTCATGCCCTGCATCAACAAAAGCTTTAGCTACATCAGGGTGGCGCTCAAGGGCCATTGCCACAGCAAAAATGGTGACCGGTATATCGTATTTTTTAAAGAGTTTAAGTAAACGCCACACACCCGCTCGCGAGCCATATTCGTAAATAGACTCCATGCTTATATGGCGGTCTTCTACATGGGGAGCACTGACTATTTCAGATAAAAACGTTTCAGCCGCTGCATCGCCATGTAATACAGAGTTTTCTCCGCCTTCTTCGTAATTTAATACCACTTGCACAGCAATGCGGGCATTATTGGGCCAATTTGCATGGGGCACTTGTGAGCCATAACCAATTAAATCGCGCGGGTAGTGTTTAAATTGCTCGCTCATGTTATTGCTCCTTTTTAAGTGTTGTGAGCCAAGAGCCTAGCATTTCGCGCTCTGCATCAGTCATTTTGGTCATATTTGCCAATGGCATGTCTTTGGTTATAACCGCGCGAGTATGAATAAGTGCACTGGCTTTTTTTACATCAGCAAGTGAGTCGAGTTTAAAGCCAAGCGGTGCTGTTTGAAAAAGCTTTGATGTAGGTGTTTCACTGTGGCACTGTGTACAGTGCTTATTAATTATATCCCACGCTTGCGTATCGCTTATACTTGCTTGTAACGGTGCGTTTTCGCCTGCATGGGTTGTACTGCTAGGCCATGGTGCTATGGCTAGCATTAACGCAAAAAACGCGGCAATACCGCTTATTAGTACTGAAGGCTTATTAACACCTTGGTGTTTTAAATTAAAAAAGTGGCGTATCCACATACCAATAATAAAAAAGCCAATAAGCACTAACCAACCAAACTCATGGCTATAGGTATACGAAAAGTGATTACTTAGCATAATAAAAATAACCGGCAGGGTGGCGTAGTTATTATGTACCGAGCATTGCTTTGCTTTTAAACCCGGCGCTGAATCAGGAATTCGCCCTGCTTCTACTTCGCTTACCATGTAACGCTGCGCAGGCATAATAATGTGATATACATTACCGGCCATACATGTACCAATTAATGCACCAACATGAATATATACCGCGCGGTCACTAAATAGCTGATCAACCCCATACGTCCATAACGCTAAAAAGCCAACGCTGAGCGCAATAAAGGCTTTGCCGTTTTCAACAAGTGGGCTTTTACACAGTAAACGATAAACCCCATAGCCCAAGCCTATGAAACCAAGTGATGCACCAATAGCGGCAAATTTACTTAGCTCACTTTTACTGGCATCGAGTAAATACACATCTGCGCCTACATAATATAAAAGCGAAAATAACAGCACGCCGCTGATCCAAGTGGTGTAGGCTTCCCACTTAAACCAGTGTAGGGTTGAGGGCATTTGCTCTGGGCCATTTTGGTATTTAGCCACTTCGTAAAAGCCACCACCATGAATTGCCCATAAATCGCCTCTTATGCCTTTATCTTGTTTCCATTGTGGCGGCGTTTGTAAGTTGTTATCAAGCCATACAAAATAAAATGAGGCGCCTATCCACGCAATACCCGCGACCACGTGAAAGTATCTAAACACCAAATGAGCAAGCTCAAATAAATAGTTTTCCATCGGGTTATGCCTCTTCTAATTGTGGTGTGTGGGTTGTTGAAAACTGCTCTTTTGCATCGCGCTTATACACGCTTTTACCCATGATGTAGGTTTGTTCAATACAGCGGTCATCACCTAGCATCATTATGGCAAAAAGTTGCTCATGCAGGGTTTTGGCATGGCCAATTCTGAACTTTAAAAACGAGGTGGCCGCGTAGTCCATTACAATAAAATCGGCCTCGCAGCCTATATTAAAGTTACCTATGGTGCCTTCTAAATCAAGCGCCCGTGCACCGCCTAGGGTGGTTAAATAAAAACCTTTAAATGCGGAGAACTTTTGACCTTGTAACTGCTGAATTTTGTACGCTTCGTTACCTGTTTGCAGCATAGAAAAACTTGTTCCTGCGCCTACATCGGTGCCCATGCCTACATTTATTCCGTGTTCTTCACATCTCTTTAAATTTAAAAGGCCCGAGCCTAAAAATAAGTTAGAGGTAGGGCAGTGAGATATAGCCGCGTTGTTATCACCAAGGCAGCAAAGCTCACGTTCCGATAAATGAATGCTATGGGCAAATACCGAGCGTTTACGCACCATTTTAGCTTGCTCGTAAACGCCAAGGTAATCTTCGGCTTCTGGGAATAACCCTTTTACCCATTCGCACTCGTCCTTGTTTTCAGATAAGTGCGTATGCAGGTAGGTGTCGGGGTATTCTTCTAATAATTGAGTACATTTTTGTAGTTGCTCAGGGGTAGAGGTAGGCGCAAAACGTGGTGTTACCGCATAGCTTAATCTATCAACATTGTGCCATTTTTCTATCAGTGCTTTTGATTGATCGTAACTGGTTTGCGCACAATCTGATAAATCATCTGGGCAGTTTCTGTCCATCATTACCTTACCGGCAATCATGCGTAAATTACGTTTTTGAGATTCGTTAAAAAACGCATCCACCGATTGCGGATGCACAGTGCCAAATACCAATGCAGTGGTGGTGCCGTTTCTAAGTAGTTCGTCTAAAAAACGATTCGATATGTCTTTTGAATAATGCTCACAGGTAAACTTTTTTTCGGTTGGGAAGGCATATTCGGTAAGCCAGCTTAAAAGCTGCTCGCCATACGCGCCGACCATTTCGGTTTGCGGCAAGTGTATGTGCGTGTCTATCATGCCGGGCATAACCAATTTGCCATCGTGGCGAATAATAGTGGCTGATTTATCAATGCTTGGCAGTATGTCTTGCTCGTAACCAAGGTTTACCACTTTGCCGTTTTGAATAACTAACACGCCTTTTTCAAAATAGCGATGGGCGTTGTCGCCGGCTATGGCTGGGTCGTCAACAAAATCGAGTATGTTGGCACAAATTACGGTTATTTTATTATTATTTTGCGTGCTCATTGTTAGCTGCCTCTGTACGTTGAGTAGCCAAATGGGCTAAGCAATAACGGAATATGATGGTGTTTTTTATCTTGTAATCTAAAGGTTATTTGCGCTTCTGGGTAAAACGCTGGGGTAGGTTGGTTTTCATAGTAACTATCTAAATCAAATACCAACTTATAGGTTGCAAATTCTACGTCTGTATTTAGCCAGTCGGTAATACGCCCGTCGCTATTTGTTTTACCTTGGGCAATTAATTCCCACTCGTTATTAGTGTGTATAAACAATTGTACAGCTACATTTGCTGCAGGTTTGCCTGTGCTGGTATCGAGAATATGGGTAGTGATAGGGCTTTTATTCATAGCAATGACTCCAATCTTATTTTTGTTATTTTAGCTTGTTCGCCCGCGGCTATATTAAGCTCTGTGCTACGGGTGTTGTGTATACGCTGCTCAATAAGTTCAAGCATTTGCTCAGCACTTTTGCCGCTGGCACACACAATAAATATAAAGCCAAATTTACTGAGGTATTCTTTATTTAGTGCAATCATTTTTTTAAGGGTTTGCTCGTTTGCTTTGCTCATTCCTGATTGTTCGTGGCCCGCTTTTTGCGCTGTAGCGGCGTACTTTTTACTTAATGTTGATAAATCACCTATTTGAGGGTGGCCTTCAAAAGCGGCTAAATAATCGCTCTCGCCTAGGCTATCCCATACGCTTTGTGCACTCTTAAATAAGTGCTCTTTATTTTCAAATGGCATGATATTTAGCATACCGCTTACCCAATTAGGGGCGGCGCAGCAGTGTTCTAAGGCTTGATGCGCTTGCGCTTCATTTAGGTTATTAATTTTTAAGCTACTCATGCGTTTTCTTCCTCTTGCGCGGTGCTAATTAGGGCATTTTTAAGTGCACGCCATTGCACACCTTGGCGTTTGGGCGCATGGGTTTGCATAGCCTGGTAAAGGCCAATTAATTGCCCGCTAATTGAAATAGCCACTTCCATAGGGAGCTTGCCCGTTACATTTTCAAGCCCAACAGGGCAGGTCATTTGCTTTATTTGCTCGGTGGTAAAATCGCGATGGGCTAAGCGCTGTTTAAAGCGTTTTGCTTTAGTATCTGAGCCAATAACGCCCAGCCAATTAGCATCAGCGCGTTTAATAATGGCTTGTGTGAGTGCAAAATCGAGCTGGTGGTTATGGGTGAGTATTAAGTAATTATTAGCTTTGGGCGCGCGTTTAACTTGCTCTGTTGGCTCTTCATCAACCACTTTTATTACGTTATTTGGAATGTTCTGTGGGAATACATCGGCGCGGCTATCTATCCAACGTATACGCATAGGCAGTTGTGCTAATATACCAATAAGCGCCTGTGCTACATGGCCTGCGCCGTATATGTCGAGGGTAAAGCGCTCGCATTGCATGCACTCAAGCATCACGGTGGCAGCTCCCCCGCAGCATTGGCCTAAATTTGCGCCTAGGTTAAATTGCTCTATTACTTGCGCGGCCTCGCCTTTGGCAAGAAGCTCGCGGGCTTTTTCTATTACTGCGTACTCAAGGTGGCCACCGCCTAGGGTGTCGTAAATATGCTCGCCACTTATTACCATTTTAGAGCCTGTGCCCCGTGGGGTTGAGCCATTGGTGCCTAGCACAGTGGCAATAACATAGTTAGTGCCGCTTTGTTCGTGCTCGTTTATAGCTTGCGCCCAATTTTGAGTATGAAAACCCTGAAACGACTCATTTAAATTAGCCATATTACTGCTCCTTATACCAGCTAGCGGTTTGCTCAATTGCATTTAATACACGCTCAGGTGTCGCAGGTGTATCGAGTGGGGCGGTGTACTTGTAATCGGCCACACTGCTTATGGCATTACGAATAGCACTCCACACACTAAAGGCCAGCATAAACGGCGGCTCGCCAACCGCTTTTGATCTAAATACGGTGGTTTCTGGATTGGCCGAGTTATATAAATTGACGTTAAATTCGGCAGGAGTATCGCCAATAGCCGGAATTTTATAGTTAGCGGGGCCAAAGCTTGCAAGCTGGCCTTTATCATTCCATTGTAAGTCTTCGGTGGTAAGCCAGCCCATCCCTTGCACAAAAGCCCCTTCAATTTGCCCTATATCAAGTGCCGGGTTAATTGAGCTGCCTACATCGTGCAGTATATCAACACGCGTTACGGTGTTTTCGCCTGTCAGCGTATCTACTTCTACTTCACTGAGTGCTACGCCATGCGCGTAGTAAAAAAATGGCCGGCCTTCGCCTTTCGCTCTATCGTAATGAATTTTAGGCGTGGCGTAATAACCCGTTGATGAAAGCGATATACGATTCATATAAGCAAGATTTGCAAGTTCGCTAAAGCTAATTTCGCCTTTGCTAAAGGTAATGAGGTTATCTTTAAATACAACAGTGTTGCTGTCTACTTCAAAGTGCTCACTTATAAATTTTATTAAACGCTCCTTTATGGTGTTTACAGCATTTAGCGCTGCCATGCCGTTTAGGTCAGTCCCGCTTGATGCAGCAGTTGGCGAGGTGTTTGGTACTTTATCGGTACGGGTTGCGCTTATACTTACTGCGTCAAAATCAACGCCAAAGCCATGGGCGACTATTTGCGCTATTTTTGTATTAAGCCCTTGGCCCATTTCGGTGCCGCCATGGTTTAAATGTATCGAGCCATCACTATATACATGCACTAATGCACCCGCTTGGTTTAAGTGCTGTACGGTAAACGATATACCGTATTTAACCGGCGTCATTGCAAGGCCTTTTTTGATAATAGGGGATGATGCGTTAAAGGCTTTAATAGCCTCTTTTCGCGCCCAGTAATCACCCGACTCCTCAAGCTGGGCAATCATATCTTTTAAAATATGCTGCTCTACTGTTTGATGATACGGCGTGGTGTCGCGGCCTTTTTTGTATAAATTAAGTTTTCGGATCTCAAGCGGATCTTTACCTAATTTAGCGGCAATATCGTCCATTATTAGCTCGCCCATGATCATACCTTGCGGGCCACCAAATCCTCTAAATGCGGTGTGGCTTACGGTATTAACTTTACAGCGATTACCCTTAATGGTGGCAGCTGGGTAGTAATACGCGTTATCAGCATGAAACATCGCACGGTCTACAATGGCATCAGACAAATCAGGCGAGTAGCCACAAAACCCATTTACGGTTACATCAGCGCCTTCAATTAGGCCATTTTCGTCAAACCCTACATGGTATTGATTATAAAACGGGTGGCGTTTACCGGTAAGTTTAAAGTCGTCGCTGCGCGCTAGGCGCATTTTAACGGCGCAGCCAAGGTAGTAAACCGCAAGCGCTGCAAGGCAAGCCCACGGTGCGCCTTGGGTTTCTTTACCGCCAAAAGCACCGCCCATGCGGCGGGTTTCTACGTTTACAAAGCTAAATGGCTTGTTTAAAATTTTGGCAACTAAGTGCTGCACCTCCGTTGGGTGCTGCGTAGAGCATTGCACATGAATTCCACCATCGTTATCGGGCTGACCAAGTGCTATTTGTCCCTCAAGGTAAAAGTGTTCTTGCCCGCCTATGTGTATTTCGCCTTTAAGCTGGTGAGCTGCATTATTTATGGCTTGCTCGCTATTACCACGCTGTAGTGAATGTGGCGGCCTTACCCAATGCTCTTTTTTTATGGCTTCTTTAATATCAAGTATGGGGGTGGTTTGCTCGCACTCTATAACCACTAAGCGAGCAGCGCGGCGCGCGATTTCATAGCTGTCGGCAACGACTACCAGCACAGGTTGCCCGTGGTATTGAATTTCGTGATTGGTCAGTAGTACATCACCTGGAAATACTGGGCCAATATCAAGCTTACCGGGTACATCATCGGCCGATAAAATACGTTTAACACCTGCCACTTCAAGCGCTTTACTTGTATCAATTGATTTAATAAAGCCGCTGGTAATAGGCGCAAGCACAGGGTAGGCGTGTAAACAGCCATGAGGCTCTGGGTTATCGTCGGCGTAGTTTGCATTGCCACATACTTGTTTTATTGCGCTTTCGTGGTACTTAGATTGGCCAACGCTTCCGCCTTGGGCTTTTAGTTTACCCATTTCAAAGTGACGCATGTGAGATCCTCGTAATGGCAATGTTGTTATTTTTATTGGTACTAGGCTGTGCACCGCAAAACTCAATACCAATGCGTTGTAGCAAGTTTTTGCTTACCGTAGTGCGATAATGTGCGCTGCTGCGTACATCGCTCATGGGGGCAAAGTCATCATTTATAGCATTAGCCGCATCTATAAACGTGCTTACTTGTAAGGGCTGTGCGTTAAGGTTTTGCTCTATGTGCGCAGCGCGTTTGGGTATGGCAGCCATGCCGCCCATGGCGCAACGGGCATTGCAAATTGCGCCTAGTGTTTGTTCAATAGCCAGTACTAAACACACGGTAGATATATCATCTTCAAAGCGTTTTGAAATTTTATGGCACGCAAGCTTTAACGAGTCTGGGCGTTTTGGCACTGTAATTTTGCTAATTACTTCATCGCTTTTAATTACTGTTTTTTTGTAATCAACAAAGTAGTCGGCCACGTTTATAGTACGTGTGCCTGATGCGCTTAATAAATCTAGAGTGGCATTAAGTGCAATTAACAATGGGGCTGGATCGCCAATTGGAGAGGCATTTCCGATGCTGCCACCTAAGGTGCCACTGTTACGTACTTGGTTAGAGCCAAGGCGTTCAAACAGTTCTTTAGACTCAGGGTAGTAAGTGTAAAACGCTTCAATAAATTGGCTGTAAGGGAGTGCTGCACCAATATGTAGCTCGCCGTTGTTATCGCTTATTGTGCACAGCTCTTTAGCTTGGCTTAGGGATATTATTACATCGGGTAATAGCATATTTTGGCTAAGCTCAATGGCAAAGTCGGTGCCACCAGCAACCAAGTGTGCATGGGGGTAAAGCGCTTTAAGCTCAACAAGTTGCGCTGCACTTTGCGGTAAATAAAACGTACGAGGGCCATTTTTTAAAAATGGAATGTCATCACCTATATTTAGTGATGCCTTAAATTGTGCCGCCATGGCTGAGTAAGGCTCCTTTTTACGCTCGTAGCTGTAGGCTTTTTCTACCGCTAGTAAAATAGGGCTGTAGCCAGTACAACGGCATAAGTTACCACCTAAAGCATGAATAGCGGCTTTTTTACCTGGGTAACTCGAGTTATTAATATAAAGCGCCAACATGCTCATTATTATACCTGGGGTACAAAAACCACACTGTGAACCATGGCACTCTACCAATGCGCGTTGTACTGGGTGTAAGTCATCAAGGGTTGGGTAAAGCCCCGCTGTTACAGCTTCTACGGTTACAATGTGTTTTGCGTGTGCATTGCCTAATAAAAGCAGACAGCTGTTCATGGTTTGGTAGTGCCAAACTGGGTTACCGTTTGAGTTTGTTTTTTCTTCGCCGACTAAAATTGTGCACGCGCCGCAATCGCCTGTAGCACACCCTTCTTTGGTGCCCACTTTCCCTTTTTTGGTGCGTAGCCAGTCCAAAATGGTGAGACTTGGCGAACATTCTTGTACTTCTATTGGCGTGTCATTTAATAAAAACTGAATCACACAGACCCCCTTAACTTTTTTAAAGCCCTGATCTTTAAAGGCTTGGCGTATATTTTTTCTTGTTGTTTTGGTGCTGCTAAGAAAAAAACTTTTTCATCTTGGTAAGTTTATTGCAGATACCATGCCATTGTTGACCGCTCGGTCAGTAATTTAATTAAAGCACAGTTTTGCTTAACAAGTACACAAAAGAGTGAGGGCTAAAAAGCTATTTACCCTTTTATATAAAGTAAAAGTTGTTAGCTAAATAGCTTTTTATAGAAGTTTATTTTTAACATTTTAAATAGGCGCCATAAAAATATTTGCACAATAAACTTGACCATTAGGACAGTTTGTTGGCTTTAGATATAAAGCAATAGTTTTGATTTTTGGTTGCAGCAATATTAACTATACAAACTAAAGGAGAGCACTATGTTAGAGCCGATAAAGCAATCAAACGATGCAATGTGTGAGGCAAGGACAGAAAAAGCGGTTAATACGTGCGAAGACATTTTATACACAGTAGATGATAAGCCAGGCCTAGTAGAATCACTTTTTGCTGCATTGCAGCATGTACTAGCAAGCTTTGTAAGCATTATTACGCCTACGCTTATTATTGGTGGTGTACTGGGGCTTGCAAGCGAAATACCGTATTTGATTAGTATGGCGTTGTTTGTATCGGGGGTTGGTACGTTTATACAAGCGCGCCGTGTTGGGCCTGTAGGTTGTGGACTTATATGCGTACAAGGCACCAGTTTTGCTTTTTTAGGCACTATTTTAGCCACTGGCTTTTCCGTAAAAGCCAGTGGAGGCAGTAACGATGATGTACTCGCTACTATATTTGCGGTGTGCTTTTTAGCGGCCTTTGTAGAAATATTTATTAGTTTTTTTATAGAAAAACTAGGCAAAGTCATTAAACCTGTTGTTACCGGTGTGGTGATCACCACCATTGGGGTTTACCTCATTAAAGTAGGTATGACCGACATAGGCGGTGGCCAGTGGTTATTGACTAATATGCCTGAAAAGTTTGCATCGCCAAGTAACTTAATTGTTGGATTTTCGGTGGTGGCATTAGTGGTGTTACTTAACGCCAGCAAAAACCAGTGGGTAAGGCTTACCGCTGTGGTTGTAGCCATGATAGTAGGCTGGATACTTGCGGTTATTTTAGGCATTGCCAAGTTTGAGGTGGGCGAGTTTGATTTAATTGCCATGCCAATACCATTCAAATACGGCTTTAATATTGATTTTGGTGCCATGATTGCCTTTGGCTTTTTATACCTTATTACAGCCATAGAATCGACCGGCGATATTACCGCTAATTGTGCGGTGTCTAAATTACCCGTTAAGGGGGCAAACTATTTAGCCCGAATACGCGCAGGTGTACTAGGTGATGGCGTTAACTCAATGATTGCAGCCGCATTTAATACCTTTCCTAATACTACTTTTAGTCAAAATAACGGGGTTATTCAGTTAACAGGTGTGGCAAGTAGGTACATTGGCCTATGGATTGGCGCAATACTGATTGTTTTAGGGTTGTTTCCGGTGGTGGGGGCGGTGCTACAAAACATACCCAAACCCGTACTTGGCGGTGCAACACTTGTAATGTTTGGCACCGTGGCAGCCGCAGGGGTAAAAATTCTTGCAAGTGAAAAAATAAACCGCCGTAGCTTACTTATTATTGCCGTGAGTTTAGGTATGGGGCTAGGCGTTAGTTTTGTACCAGAGCTATTTATAAATGCACCTAAATTAGTAACCGCTATATTTGGTAGTGCTGTGACTGTGTCGGGTTTAACTGCAATTGTTATGACCCTGATATTACCTGAAAATTATTCAGCAAGTACGGAACATGTTAACTAAACTAATAAAATAATTATCAAGGAATCAACATGAAAATCAAAAAAATCAAAAAGTTAGTTTTAGTAACCGCAATTGCTGTTTGTTCAACTGGGGTGTCGGCAAAAGAGCTTTGGTCAGATTTTAGTATCACTGCGATGACCGGAGATGACTATTTAAATCCGTTCACCGAGGAAAAAGATAACAGAAGTGTAGTAACCATTGAGCATGCATCGGGCCATACCTGGGGAAGCACGTTCTTTTTTATGGATAGATTAAGTAACCCCGATGAAGTGTACGGAGAGCTAAACATAAACCCAACGCTTTACAAACCACAAGACGGCTTTGTTAAAGCGGTGTTTTTAGGGCTACAAACAGAATACGGCTCAGGTGATACCGATCAAAATAACTATTTATTAGGTGGTGGCGTATCGTTAGATGTACCTGGTTTTCAATACTTTAACGTGGCTTATTACCGCCGTTTTCAGGACGATATTGGTATAGAGCGTGAAGATAACAACCAAATAACCGTAACGTGGGGCTATAACAACGGCAACTTTAGATATGATGGCTTTTTAGACATTACAGACAGCACCAATACGATGTTTGGTAAAAGTGAAAGCGGCTTTAACTTTACCTCGCAGCTAAAATACAACGTTGCCCCAATGCTTGGCTTAGACACAGGGCGCTTAGATGTAGGCATTGAGTACGTATATTGGAAAAATAAGTTTGGTGTAGATGGTCAAACAGAGCACAACCCAAACCTAATGGTTAAATGGCACTTTTAACCTATTAAGTGTTAAGAATACAAAAGCATAAGCTGCAGTTAACCGCAGCTTTTAAGTTACTGGCATTAATATAGGGCCTATTAGCGTTTAATTTTGTTTTACAGTACAAATGTTTTTTACTTTAGGGGTTAACCATTTTACTAATGTGTTGTAATTTAAAGTTGCAATATTTACTTTTAATGCCAGATTAAAAGGATAAATGATGAAACCCCTCATTTTAATTTTATGCTTGTTTATAAGCGGCTCTGTGTGGGCCAAAACCACTAAAAATATGCCCGTAGCAATAAACTGGTTACAGTTAATTGATGCGGGTAAATATACAAAAAGTTGGCAACAAGCCGATGCGCTATTTAAATCGCAACTAAGTAAAGCTAACTGGAAAAGTGCATTAAGCACAGTGCGTGCACCGCTAGGTAAAGTGGCTACGCGAGAACAAATAAGCGCTAATGAATACACATCTTTACCTGGTGCCCCGCAAGGAAAATACCTTATAGTACAATTTAAAACGCAATTTTCAGCAAGGCTTGCGGTCGAAACCCTTACATTAAGTAAAAGCAGTGGCCAATGGCGTGCGGTTGGCTATTTTATTAAATAGCTATTTTGCGTATTTATTAATATTAGAAAAAGCCATAAGCACATCACGTGCATAGTTAAGCCTAGGGTGAGCTAAAGCGCCTTTACGCCACGCCAAATATAAATTGTTTTCAGGGCCTTGAGGGCCAAGCTTAATTAACCTTCCTGATTGAATATCGTCGTGACATAAATAATCTGGCAGCACGGTATAACCAACGCCTGTTCTAACAATACCAGCTAAGGCGCGTATATCGGGGCAGCGTGCAATTATTTTTGACGTACAGCTTTGCTTAAATACGGTATCAAAATACTGGCGTATAAGCGGTAATTGACTGTCGTAACTGACCACTGGCAGCGTATTTAACAGTGCTGGCGTAATGGTTTGCCCCTTTAAGCTTTGTGCTAATAAACGGTGTGCCACCAGTACTAACTCTTCGCTGTCGAGCACTTCAAAGTCGTAAATTTTGTTATCGGGCAAGGAGGCCGTAATAGCCATATCGGCAACACCGGTGTCGAGCGCTGAATAAATTTGCTCACGATTGCCAGGCAGTACTACTACATCAACATTACCTGCTTGTAATAAGTTAGCCAATTGTGCAGAAGCCACATAGCTTATGTATTCAGCAGGCCCTGCTAGTGTAATTGTACCGCTCACATCGCTTGAACGGGTGCGTACAGAGGCGACCTTTTGCTCTATAGCATCAAGATGATTTGCCACTTGGCCTGCTAAATCGTGGGCGGCATTACTTGGTTCTACGCCTCGGTGACGCCGCTCAAACAAAGACTTACCTACCACCGACTCCATAGTTTGTATATGTGCGGTGGCTGCAGGTTGTGATAACCCTAAGTTTTTAGCTGCTCGAGAAATATTTCTACAACGGTAAACTTCAACAAAGGTGCGTAGTTGAACAAAGTAAGACATAAATGTTTGGTATCAGAAATCCGATAGGTAAAGCAAGATTAACTGAATTCTACTTATTGTAAAGAGCGCGTACACTTGCCGCTCATTCAAAGATTAAACGTTATCGTATTTATTTTATAAATTTGGCAATTAATAACTTGTAAGTTAAAGATTGACTCCCATTTTATAAAGCAATGAGCACAAGGGGCTAAGCCCCGTAACCAAGTAGAGTACAAATATGTTAAATTTTGCATTTAAAAACCGCACCGAGATTTTATTCGGCAAAGATCAAATTAACGAGATCGCAAGCCGCGTACCTAGCGAAGGCAAGGTCATGTTTTTATACGGTGGTGGTTCTATCAAAAAGAACGGCGTATATGACGATGTAGTAAATGCACTTAAAGGTGTAGATTTTGTTGAGTTTTCGGGAGTTGAGCCAAACCCAACATACGAAACACTTTCTAAGGCAGTTGAACTTGTAAAAGAGCAAAACGTTAGCTTTATATTAGCTGTTGGCGGCGGTAGTGTTATCGACGGCGCTAAATACGTAGCGGCAGCAGCAAAATACGAAGGCGATGGCTGGGACATTTTAGTAAATGGCGCAGAAGTAAAAAGCGCACTGCCTATTGGTGCGGTATTAACGCTACCGGCAACAGGCTCAGAAAGTAACGGTAACTCTGTTGTTACCCGTAAAGAAACCCAGCAAAAACGTGCCTTTGGTACACCAATAGTGCAACCTCAGTTTGCAGTGTTAGACCCACAGTACACATTCTCGCTTCCTACTCGCCAAATTTCTAATGGTGTAGTTGATGCGTTTGTACACGTTATTGAGCAATACCTAACGTACCCAGTAAATGCCCCACTGCAAGACCGTTTTGCAGAAGGCATTTTATCAACGCTAATTGAGCAAGGCCCTAAAGCCCTAGAAAACCCAGAAGATTACGATGTTCGTGCAAACGTAATGTGGTCGGCAACGATGGCGTTAAATGGTTTAATTGGCCAAGGTGTTCCACAAGATTGGTCTACGCATATGATAGGCCATGAGCTAACAGCGCTTTATAACTTAGACCACGCTGTAACGCTTGCTATTGTATTACCGCCATTGATGTTTGTTCAGCAAGAGCAAAAACGCGCTAAAATTATTCAATTAGGTGAGCGTGTATTTGGCCTAAATATGGAAGACAAAAACGAGCTGATTGATGCAACCATTAAACATACTCAAGACTTTTTTGAGCAAATGGGCATTAAAACAAAACTTGGCGATTACGACCTAGGTGAAGAAGCCGTTGAAGCAGTTGGCAATAACCTTGAGCGTAACGGCATGACAGCCCTTGGCGAACATGGCGATATTGACGTTGCTAAAGCGAAGAAAATTTTAAGCCTAGCGCTTTAATTTAATACTAAAACAAAAAATGGCGCTTTTTAGCGTCATTTTTTTTGCTTAAAAAGTTAAAAGTTAAAAGTTAAAAGTTAAAAGTTAAAAGCTACGCCAGTCTTTAATTTAAGATATTGAATAAATTACTAAAGCTATGCTACTTTGAGATAAATTACGTAAAGGAATCCCCCCAAGCATGGACACCCCAATAGACTTTTCTACCTACACATTAGATGAACTTTATTCTAGCGCAAAAGTCATTGATCGAGAACGTTTTCCTGAGCGCGCAAAAGAAATAGACGAGCTTATAAAAACCCGAGAAGCGCAAGAGCCCGCACAAAATAGTGACCTAAAAATAGCGGGGGAAAAAGCATCACGCGGGGACAGGCTTGTTGCTGCTATTATTGACGGCCTAATAGGTATAGCGGTTTTTATACCTGTAATAATGTATATCGGTTTTGAAAGTTTAAGCCAACCAAATCTGAGTTTAACGGCATTTTTATGGGGCTTCGGTGTGTTTTCTATATTAGTACTTCATGGTTACCTTATGTATCACCGCGGACAAACTATTGGTAAATACTGTATGTCTATTCGTATAGAAAACCTAGACGGCACACAAGCAAGTTTTACAACTATTTACTTTAAACGCATGTTACCTATGCAGCTGCTATCACTAGTCCCTTCGGTAGGTCAGTTTATTGCTGGATTTGTAAACCCTGCATTTATATTAGGAAAAGATAAACGCTGTTTACACGATCATATAGCGGGAACAAAAGTGAGTAATATTTAGTAGTAGCAATATTTATGTAGGGATAACGTTAAAAAGGGATTTATGAAAAAACTTACAAGGTACAAAAAAACACCCAGCGCAAAACTACTTTGGACGCTTGGTTTCAACACATTTATCGCAGTTATAGTTTTATTTTGGGTAGAGGTATTTATTGAACAGCCTTTGCTGCATCAATTTTTATACCTCTTTGCGTTTGTATTATTGAGGTTTTTTTCACAGTGGTATTGCGCAAACACAGAACAGGCTCATGCAATTGAAATTGTAAATGGCGAGTTTGAACTACTCGGCATAAATATAAAGGTGTCTGAGCTAGAAGAAGTGCTTTATTGCCAAACTAAGCGTTTTGAGCATATTTTACGATTTAAGTTTAAAAACGCGACATACCAAGATATTGAAATAACCGCTCCAGATTTAATTGACGACCTACGTTTTTACTATTTTATGGTTGATAACGGCCTACCAGTAAAAATGACAGATGATAGTGGCCGTTTTTTTGACGAAGATTAACAGCGCAGCAAGGAGCAGTGGTGAGCAAACTGGTTTTAATATTTTTGATGCTAGTAAGTGTCATCTTTAGTGGGTATTTATATGCAAGCTCATTTGAAGGATGTTATTCAATGACGGATAAAATAACGAGCGCGACCCCTATGCTCAACGACGATGGAAGCGAAAGTAATGAGCGTTTTAAATTAAAAACGAGCTATGTAAATGTATTTAAAAAAGAAAATAAATACTTTGCAGAAGGCCTTATCTGGGGCTACAACTTTCATATTTGCACTATCACAGCGCCGCTTGAAGGAACTACAGAACCATTACCTTTAGTACTAAAGGATAAAAAACTGGTGTTTGAAGAACAAGAGCCCGAATACGATATTAACTGTAAGTTTGAACTAGAATTTAATGAAAATGGCTTGAATCTTAAAGATGAAAACCATCACTGCTCTAACTACATGTTTTACTGCGGGGCCCATGCAAGTGTTCATGACGTTCAGCTAACTAAAACCAACAAAGGCTGCAATTAACTAGGCTAGTTATTATTTAACTTACAATTCTGCCAACAGGGACTTACTATGCGCGGCTTTTTATTATTTATAGGTTACTCATCTTATATTGGCAGTGTGGGTGATGGCTTGCTTGGTATGTATGCACTATGGGTTTTAATCAGTAATAATTTAGCACTTTTGAGCTTATCGCTTAATGACTTTTTAGCGCAGTATGTTGAGTTTATATATTGGGTGAAGCAGGTTGCGTTTTATGTAATGCCACAAGGCTTTGCCAATTGGTTATTTGGTATTCCTGCTGCTATTTACTTTCCCGTGCGGATATTAATGAGCCTAGTAATTGGTTGGTGGGCGGTTAAAAAGGCAAAACAGTTAAAAGTTGAAAGATACTAAAAGTGGTTACACATAAAAAATTCGACATACTCTTTCTCGACGGTGCAGCAGGGCTACTTGCAGGTTTAACGTTGTTTAGTTTTCAAGGATGGTTTCACGAAGTTTATTCTTTACCTATGTATGCCCTCCAAATTATTACAGCAGCTAATATGCTTTATGGTGCGCTGGCATTATTGTTGGCTGATAAAAGAAAAAGAAGCTTTTTGATCATTAAAATATTAGCTTTAGCTAACACATTTTGGGCATTGATTTGCATTTTTTTCATTTTTATATACCTAGATTCTGCAAGTTGGAAGGGTATAAGCCTATTAATTTTAGAGGCTCTTTTTGTCGGTTATTTAGCTTATTATGAATGGGTTAATCGCAATAGCTTAATTTACAGCCCTACTTATAAATAATATGTAAAAACTACTCACTTTTAAAATAATTACTTTTATGAATATTTTATTTCATTCAATCTCAGTCACAGCTGCATTAAGTGATTTCTAGCATACTGTTTTTAAATAGTATTTTTTAATCCTCTTTTTGCTCTTACTAATTATTTTTGGCATATAAGTTGATGCACTCATTTATAAATTTTTAAAAGGACTGCACATGACCGCTGAATATTTTATGGTGTTGGGGCTGCTTGGGGTGGCATTTTTTTCGGTTGCCGGAGCATTGCTCGGCTACGAAAAAAGCATAAGTGGCTTTGGTGTAGTGGTGGTAGCAACTGTTACCGCTTTAGGTGGCGGCACGCTAAGAGACATACTTTTAGATAAACCTATATTTTGGATAGCTACGCCCGAGTATTTATACTCAACATACGCCGCTATTATTGCCACAATATTATTTGTTCGTTACTTACCTCATGTAAATAATTATTACTTTTTATTAGTAGATGCCATAGGTATGGCGTTATTTAATATTATTGGGATAGAAAAAGCCTTAATAAACGGCACCGGTATGGTAATAGCCATAACAATGGGGATCACCACAGGGATTTTTGGCGGCCTAATACGAGACGTAATTTGCCGCGAAGTACCCTCAGTTATGCGAAACGAACCTTATGCCTCAGCCTGTTTAGCTGGTGGCTTAGTTTATGCTGCGCTATTTACTATAGAGGTAGATTATATATGGTGTATTTTAGGCTCACTTTTTACCACTGTATTTTTAAGATTAGGATCGCTTCATTGGGGTTGGCACATAACTATTTTCAGGAAAAAAGATTTTAAAAATCAAAAATAACTAACCATACAGCTGCGAATACTATTAATGGCTTCGCGAACAATGGGTATTAGTTAACTTGAGTGAATTGTTTTTTCGGCTTGTAAGGTCTTTATTAGCCATCACAGATTTAATGAGCACACAATGAACTTAACACACACAAATAACGCACTCACCTTTATACTAACACTTAGCTTTGCATTACTTGGTGTATCGTTTGCTTTAGGTGCAAACCCAAATACACTCATAACTACCTTTAGCTTTTATGAACTTGATACCTTACTCAGTGTAAATGCATTAGGTTTACTCACAGGCAGCGCTATGATTGCGTTGGCAGCCACCACCTTTGCTGCGCACTTAAAATTAATAAAGCCGATGCCTGCACTTATACTCGCGTTAGTTGTTAGCATAGTGCCTTTACTTACCTTATTTGCCAGTAACCGCTGGATGGCACAGTTAGGCGGCTTTCCAGTAATTGGCAGTGGGCAAGGCATTATTAAATACTTTGCTATCATCCCTTTGTATTTATTTTTGTTTTATAAAAATAAGCTAACAGACAAACAACACGTACTTTTAAACTTTATACCGGTTGCTATGGTGTTACTGTGGATTGGCGGCATGAAATTTTATGAGTTTGAAGCCAAAGCCATTGTAGGCCTAGTAGAAACCTCACCGTTTATGTCGTGGTTATACACGGTATTTAGCGTACAAGGCGCATCAAACGTAATAGGTGGGTTTGATGTATTATTTGCAGTGCTTCTTGGCACAGGCATTTTACTTAACAATAAAAAGCTTATTATTGTGAGTGGTTTAGCGTGTTTAAGTGTATTTTTAATGACCCAAACATTTTTAATTACCGCAAACGGTGCGTTTAGCTCAAGCACGTTATTAGAGCGTTTAGGGCAATTTGTAATTAAAGATTTATGGTATGTAGGCAACTTAATTGTTATTGCCACTTTAATGCTATTTAAACCAGCTAAATAAAATAAAGAGAACTTTATGATCAGTTGCAACCATTACGATTACATCGAAATTGCCTGTATGCACCATTTAAGCGTTGAGCTTATTTTAAAAAATGGCGATGCTCTATGTGGCGTAGCAACTGATACAAAACGCAATGCACTCAAACAAGAGTGCATTGCCATTAATGTTAGTGGCGAGCTAAAGCTTATTGTGCTCACTACAATCAGCGTACTTAAAGCGCGTGAGAGTAATCCATACTTTGACCACGTGGACTTTGATGTTAAGTAAATACCTTCTTACCTATTCGTTTTATCATAAATACCTCAGCGGGCCTGTATCATCAATATGTTAAGGCTCGCTTATCTGATCAATGCTTTAGCTCATACCTGCTAAATACATAAAGGCAAAACTTACCTTTAGAATGAATTGTTCACATAAACAGCTATTTGACTTTGTCCAATAACATTATTGAAAGACGTTTTGGTGCAAAGTAACAAAGGCTTTTTCACTGCATGCCTAATTGCTTGTTTACATTGCAGTTATTTAGTGGAATTATTGATCGATGTAATATGCGCCGTTTTGGGATGTTATAAACCCCCAAAGTGGTGTTCAATAAGTTGTTAAATGGCACATGGAATCGCGCAATGAGTAGATACGATAAAGTTGATTTAGCTTACGATTTTTTAGTAACAAAAGAAAAAGAAACAGAAGCATTTACCATTGCACAGTTAGCTGAGGCTACAGGTTGGAGTACAGGCACATGTAGTACATATCCTTCTAAACGCTGGCATCAATATGTCGTAAAAGATGGAACTCAATATTCTAGCTCTGGTATTTCATATCTTAGTAAAGAAGAGTTTCGGAGTGTACATAGCCAAAAACTTCAAAAAACTACCGACCTATCGACAAAAGGAATCTTGGTTCATAAAGCGAAAGAATTCGCTTTACTAGCTGTTTCCACTTACAACAACCCTTATACAGAATTTAAGACTTATGGTTTTATTGTAAATATAGTTATTGCTTATACATCACTATTTCACGCAATCTTTGAAAAGCGAGGTACTGAATATTTCTACCTAGACAACGATGGAAATCCAATACTGATCGACGGTGAAGAGAAAGCCTGGGAGCTTGGTGAGTGTAGTGATGCTTACTGGCAAGGTGAGTCAAATGCAGAAAAAGCCAATATTAAATTTCTTATTGGCTTAAGGAACAAGATTGAACATAGAAGCTTACCTGCCATTGATTTAGCTGTTTGTGGAGAATGCCAATCGGCATTAAGCAATTTTGAAACTCTACTTGTCGAAGAGTTTGGCGATGACCATGCTTTGACTGCAAGTTTAGCTATTGCGATGCAATTAACCAGAATCAGTGAGCAAGCTCAACTTGATTCATTAAAGCAGCTGCAAAAAGAAAACTACAAAGTAGTTCGTGAATACATGGAAACATACAGAAATGACCTAAACGATGACATTGTCCAAAGCCAAAAATATAGGATTAGGGCTTTCTTGGTTCCCAAGTTAGGCAATCATGCCAAATCAACTGATATTGCTGTAGAGTTTCTAAATGTAAACAACCTGAGCGAAGAAGAAGTCGCAAATTATGAGCAAGGCGTTGCCTTTATTAAAGGGATTGAAAACCCTTTTAAATTGAAGCCCTCGAAAGTTGTCGAATTAGTTGCTAAGAAAAGTAAGGGCTTCAATATGACCTTGCATACGAAATGTTGGAAGTTTTATGCAGCTAGGCCTCGAGAAGTTGATGCGACTTTTAAAGGTGAATACTCTAGTTATATAGAAGGCTTTGACCACTATTTATATTCAATGAAGTGGGTTGATTTTTTAATTAAAGAGTTAAAAAACAGACAAAAAATAGCTACAGTAAAAGCACAAGCTATTTAACTATTGCTAAAAGGGTTAGAGCAGTGAAATAGACTTAACTTGGATAACTGCTCTTTTTTGAAAGCAGTTTTTCTGAGGGGGCATTAGGACAGCTCTCATTCTAATTGTTAATTTATAATGGAAACGACACGGCTTTATTGAGCCTGCTTACTTTTAAATAGAATACAGAAGATTAAAGTAAGGACGTGAATAAATTTCCTTTCCGGGTGAACGAAAGTAAATGCTTTTTTACGCTGCGGTAACTGTATTGTTTTGTTCATAATATTGAAACCCGCAAAACAGGATGTACTAAGAAGGTAAAGCTATTTCACCCTAAAAATCCATTTAACCCCCGTGTTTTTTCAAAAAAAGGCAATTAAAACAACACCAAGTGCTTCTTTATATGCTGCTTGAAAGCACAGTAATAGATTGAACCTGAGTAAGAACTCAGCTATTGTTTATTTATCAATAAAAACAAAAATGAGTCATTCTACAGGCTTGTTATTTTTGAACATCGAGGATATTAATGGAAATTGAATATATTTTGGGGGTTTTAGCGGTTACTGCAGTTTTATTTATATTAATATTTGGTAACTCAATACCTAGGCATGGCAGTGTAACCGAAAATGATATTATTGTTGCTTTAAAATCAGGTCACAAAGTAAGAGCAATAAAATATTATAGAGCTGTTCATGGTGTAAGTTTGAAAGTAGCTAAAGATGCCATTGAAGAATTAACTTCAAAAATATAACAACATTCTCTGAAGCGAGGGCCAAGTAAAAATTAGCTATTAATTGAAATTTTAAAGCGATGAGCCTCTTCGTTTTCTAACATCTAAATACAACCTCTATCAATTTGAATACTAGGGTTCTAATAATAAATTGCGCTATCCCCACTTATTTTCACTTCAGCGATATCATCAAAATCGCCGCTCCAAAAACAAATTAACTAAGCCAAATAACGTTATTTTAGTAAACGCGAGTTCATATTGCGGTGTGTAATATCTTTACACGCATTTTAAGTTAAGTGCTTGAACCGAGCACTTATTTTTAGACTCATTTTACTAGAGATACTCTTTATGAAGTTAAAGTTATTTATTGCCGCTATTATTTCTACCTCTATGTCGTTACACGCAGAGCCAGCTCAAGAAAGTGCTCATTTTACATTCGAAGACTTAAAAGCAATGGCAAAAGCCTCTGCCAAAAAGCCTTATTCGCCAACTGCAGTTCCTGCCCCTGAGCTTATTGATAAAATTACCTATGACGAACATTGGAAAATACGTTTTAAAGAAGATGAAACCTTATATCCAAATGGTAAAAAGGCTCCTGTGCAATTATTTTACCCTGGCCGATACTTTCCTGAGCCAGTAAGTATTTATATTAGGGATGATAAAAACAACGTTAAAGAACTGCCTTTTAGTAATGAGCTTTTTGATATGCCTGACGATAGCCCAGCCCACGACCTGCCAGAAGGGTTTGGGTTTGCAGGCTTTAGAATTATGCGCCCCGATATAAAACCAGATTGGATATCGTTTTTGGGAGCGTCTTATTTTAGAACTGATGGTCCACAAGGGCAATATGGTTTGTCGGCTCGCGGTATTGCAATTAATACCGGTATGAATCAACCTGAAGAATTTCCTCGCTTTTCGGCATTTTGGTTAGGCCCTGCAGAAAATAAAGGTGAGAGCATGTCTGTGTGGGCATTGCTTGAGGGGCCCTCTATCACCGGTGCTTATCGGTTTGGTTTAAGTAAAGACAACAAAGAGGCCAAAGGGCATATTACCTCTGTGAGTGCTAATTTGTATATGCGCGCCGATGTAGAGCGCTTAGGCATAGCACCATTAACGAGTATGTATTGGTACTCAGAAAAAGATAAAACAGAAGCTAAAGATTGGCGCCCAGAAATTCACGACAGCGATGGCTTAGCGATTCATACTGGATCGGGGCAGTACATTTGGCGACCGTTAAATAACCCTCAGTCGGTATCGACCAATAGCTTTATTGATGAGAACCCTAAAGGCTTTGGTTTAATTCAAAGGGATCGTGATTTTAATAACTATCAAGACGACGGTGTATTTTACAATAAGCGTTCTTCAGCATGGATAAAACCTCAGGGTGATTGGGGTAAAGGGGCTGTACAGCTAATCGAAATTCCTACAAAAGATGAAACGTTTGACAATATTGTTGCCTATTGGGTGCCTGAAAAAGAGGTACGTAAAGGCGATGAGTTTACCTTTTCTTATGATATTGAATGGCGTCCACTCGACCCAAAATCAAAAAAACTGGCAAGTGTTGTGAATACACGCCAGGGGCAGGGCGGAATTCCTGGTCAACCTATTCCTGAGGGCGTGAACAAAATGGTGATTGACTTTGAAGGGCCTGTACTTAAAGAGCTCGATAGAGAAAGCAGCATAAAGCCTATTGTTGAAGCCAGTAACGGCGAAATACTAGAGCCAATTGGCGCTTACCCTATAGTGGGTACCAACCAATGGCGTTTAGCGTTTGATTACAAGCAATCTAATAATAACCCAACGCATATACGCGCGTATTTAGTGGATAAAAATGATGAAGCGATAACCGAAACGTGGGTAAGTGACGCAAAGGTAACTATTAAATAAGACCTTAGATAAGCATTAAAGTAAAATGGGTGGCTATATAGTTGTGCGGTATATAGCCATTAACATTCACACCTTAGTAAGCATGTTGAATGGCAAAATAGACGAGAGGTTACTTTCGATGCTTAAGCTTAGCCCAGCAAATTTTGATAATTACTACAGCAGAAATTATTAGCATTATTGAAAAAGTGTGTTGACCAAAAGCTTGAAAAACAAGCCATACTGCAATAGTTATTAGTATGCAACTTATTGAAAATAAAATTTTTTTTAACATCCTATGTTCTCCATTTCCAAAATATCAAAGTATACGTATTCGTTTTTTATTAAGCTAATTATGAATGCTTATTATGAGGTCTAAGCGCGCTAATTAACAAATGTATGGCCGTATACACTTTTGGTTTATTTAATTATTACCCAGCCTAGTGTGATACTTGTTTCATAAGGCTATTTTATTTGTTTGTATACCCGCTGCCTTCTTAATTTAACTTGATATACCCTAATTTATAGCTAAAATGGCCGGCTTATTTAACGAGTGTACCTACTTTATTACTTACATAGTAATGAAAGCTGCATTAATAGATGTAAATATTAAGCGTGCAATTTTAAGGCGTGTCATTTACCTCGTTTTATACCAATCCTCAAAATAGATTACTTAATTAAGTGAATTGGTATTTGTAAATTTACGCTAGGATAAAAACGGTTTTGATAATATTAAATGACGATTTACTAATAGGTAAAGGCACTCACAGAGCTTGTTACAGGCACCCAGGTATAGATAATTTATGTATTAAAGTAAGTCATGAAGGGTTTTCTCACGAACAAGAGGAAGAGCTTGCATATTATCAGCGTCTTAATAACAAAAAAATTCAGTGGGATTTATTAACGCGCTATCATGGTGCGGTAGAAACCAATATAGGTAAAGGCTATGTGTTTGACCTGGTAGTCGATTCTAATAATCAAACTTCTAAAACGCTAGAGCATTATTTAAATGAGCCAAATAATGAAGCGTTAGCGGCTCCGCTATTAAAGTTAAAAGATTATTTAATACAAAATTTAGTTATTACCAAAGAAATAAAACCACGCAATATAGCGTGTGTTAATAATAACGGCACCATTGAGCGGTGTGTTGTTGTTGATGATATTGGTAATACCGAGTTTTTTCCTATTAGTAATTACGTGAGCACAATGGCCAAGTGTAAAATAGATAGAAGATGGCAGCGCTTTGAGGCGAGTTTAAATGAGCTCGGCTTAAGCCTAAATTAGGCTTTAAAATACAACCACGTAGTTTACTCGCCCTAGTTGCTGTACCATGCGCTGCACTGATGATAACTACTTCTCAAGATCTTTAATGTAAAGCACAAGTGCGCTGTACATTACGCTAAGGGCTTTTGTTACATCCTCATCAATGACAGCTTCTGCGGGGTGATGGCTTATCCCGCCAGGGCTACGTATAAACAACATACCAACGGGGCAAATTGGGGCAATAGCCATGGCATCGTGCCCGGCGCCTGAGGCAAGCGAAGGCGAGGCTTGGTTGTTAAGTTTACATGCGCTAGTAAATAAATGCTGAATTTGAGTATCACACGCTACGGCGTCGGCCGCATGTGTCCATTGCCAATCGAGCGTTAAATTACGCGATGTTGCAATGTGATCGGCGCGGGTGTGTATTGCATTAAGTAATACTGCTAGGTCGTTATCGTTTTGTGCGCGTGCATCAAGGCTAATGGTGGTTTTACCGGCAATAACGTTTGTAGCACCTGGGCGTGCTTGAATTTGCCCAACGGTGGCTACTTCGCCATTACTCGCACTTTTTGCTAGTTGCTCTATAGCAAGTGTCAATTCGGCGCAGCCTGCTAACGAATCTTGGCGTAAGTTCATTGGTGTAGTGCCTGCATGGCCGCTTTGACCTGTTAGGGTGATCATGGCGCGTTTGGCGCCAGCAATAGCGGTTACTACGCCTAACGCCTGATTTACCGATTCAAGCACAGGGCCTTGCTCTATGTGGGTTTCCCAGTAACCGAGTAATTCGTTTTTGTTAAGGGCGGCTTTAGCGTAATCATCAGGGTTTAGGCCAAAATCAAGCATGGCTTGGCGCATACTAATGCCATTTGTATCTTGTATATTTAACCACTGCGGGTCAAACTCGTTTGCCAGTGCTTTTGAGCCAATTAATGTGGTGGCAAAGCGGGTGCCTTCTTCATCACAAAAACCCACAACATCTAAATGAAACGGTAAATCAAGCTTAAGCGTATGCGCAAGGGCGGCTATTTCAATACCCAGTAATACCCCTAAAATACCATCAAATGCGCCGGCGTTTGGTACTGTGTCGAGGTGTGAGCCAATAATTAAACGTTTAGCATTTGGGTTAGATGACGCTAAGCGCCCCCATAAATTGCCGACTTCGTCCTGCCACGATTGCATACCCGCCTCAGCCATCCACGTGGCAGTTATACGGTTACACTCTTTGTGCTCTTTAGATAAATACACACGGTGAATGCCACCTTGCATTTGCGATAGGCCACTGAGCGTTTTACAGCGCAATAACGCGCGCGCGGCAAATTTATTAGCCAGCTCAGTGTTTAATAATGGCTCATGGAGGGGGCTTGCGATCGTCATGCTAAATCCTTTTTTTATTTATAATGGGCTAGGGCGGCAATAGCGGCTTCGCCTTTAGGGCCTTTATAGCCGTTGGCATGTAAGCAGGCATCTAGGCTTGCCAATGTTTGTAATACGGCATCTTTACGGGCGTTGTAACCCATGGTGCCAATACGCCAAATTTTGCCATGCAGCGGGCCAAACGAGGTGCCAATTTCAATACCAAAGTCAGTTAGCATTTGAGCGCGGACGTGGTCAGCATTAATGCCCTCGGGGATATACACACCCACTACGTTGTTCATTTTATGGTTTAAATCGCCAAATACATTTAAGCCTAGGGCTTGAATACCCGTTAGCATGGCATCGCCGTGTAACTTGTGGCGGGCAACGCAGTTATCTACGCCTTCTTCAATAACAATGCGCGCACATTCTGATGCGCAATACAGCATGCTGGTGGCTTCGGTGTGATGGTTAAGGCGCTCCTCGCCCCAGTAATTCATGATCATACCTAAATCAAAGTAGTTTGAGCGTACAAATGGCTCGGTGCCGTCGGTATGCTCTGCGGTACGAATACCCGCTTCTACTTTTTTGCGTTTTTGGATCCAATCAGCGCATTTATCGCTCAGTGTTAAAGGCGCAGAGCCAGAAGGACCGCCTAAACATTTTTGCAAACCAACCGAAAGCGCATCGAGTTTCCACTCATCAGCAGGTAAATCGTTACCTACAATTGAGGCGGTGGCATCGCAGTAAAATAATACGTCGTGCTTTTGGCAAATATCGCCAATGTGTTCAAGCGGTTGGTTCATGGTTGTAGAAGTATCGCCCTGTACCATAGCAAGTACATGGGGTTTTACATCAACAATGGCCTTTTCTATTTGTTCGGGGGTAAATACCTCGCCCCACGGGACTTCTATGGTGTGTACTTTTGCGCCTACGCGCTCGGCTATTTCAGCAAGTAAGTGGCCAAAGCGCCCCATAATAGGCACCAGTACTTTATCGCCGGGGCGTAAAATAGAGCATAAAACGGCTTCTATGCCTGCGCGCGATGTACCGTCAACTAACATGGTCCATTCGTTTTTGGTTTTAAATATTTCGCGATAGCGAGTCATGGTTTCGTTCATAAAACCCGTCATTACTGGGTCGTATTGGCCAATTAGCTGCGCCGACATAGCACGTAGCACGCGTGGATCTGCGTTTATTGGGCCTGGGCCCATGAGTAAACGCTGCGGCGGATTTAAAGTTTGAATTTGCGTGTTGCTAAACATGTTTTAGGCTCCCAGAGTCTGAATAAGCATACGAATGCCCGTTATCATTAATACAACGGCAAAGGCGCGTTTTAATTGTTTTTGATCTAGCTTGCTACCAATTTTTACGCCAATAGGGGCAAACAAAATAGTAAGCGGAATAATAAGTATAAAAGCAGGTAGGTTTACAAGGCCCCACGTGCCAAGCGGCGCATCGGTGGGTGTAGTACCAATACTTAATAAAGTAATAACGCCCGGTAGCGCAATTAATAAACCAAATACAGCAGCGGTGCCAACGGCAACATGAGCACGTACGTTAAACGCGTTTAGCATGGGTACGCCAATCGTGCCGCCACCTATGCCAATCATGACCGATAAGCCACCGACAATACTTGCCATAATGCCTTGGCCAAATTTACCTGGTAATTTACTAACAAGCGCAGGGGCGCCAGCTCTAAATAACATGTTTAAGCTAACTAAAATGGCAATACAGGCAAACATAAGTACCAACGCATTACCACGTATTGAGTGCGCTAAGTAGCTACATATAACGGCCATTACCAAAATAAACGGGGCCCAGTATTTAATTAAAGCAAGGTCGATATTGCCCTTGGCATGGTGCGAGCGAATCGACGAAATAGAAGTAGGCACTATGGTGGCAAGCGATGTGGCAGTGGCTATCATCATGGCCGACTCAGGGCTTACGCCAAAGCCTTGCAGTAAAAAGTACAGCACAGGCACAATTACTATGCCGCCGCCTACACCAAATAGGCCTGCTAAAATACCTGCAAAAATACCGGTTGCTATTAAGGCCGCTATAATCGGCCATTGATTTATTATTTCTGTCATTGTGTTCCTGCTGTAGTTACTGTTGCGCGACCATCTGAACGAGGATCGGTGGCTGCTTCAAGGCTGGTAGGCGTATCTAAAATGGCACCTGCATGACCCATCATTTCATTGTTATTATCAACGCTTACCCAGTCGTGGTCACGTTGATTTAATTCATGTTTAACTTGAATTACTAAGCTTTGCTCTACCTTTAAGTTTGTGCTTGTATCGCCCCAGGTGCGCCCTAATAACCAACGCGGATCGCTTACTGCTTGGTTAATTGATTTATTACGCCACGCGTAACCTGTAAATACTGCGGCTTGTGTTTGAGGTTGGCCTTCACCGCCCATAGTGCCGTAGGCAAGGCGCCTGCCGTCATCAAATTTTGCTAAAGCTGGGTTGAGTGTATGAGCTGGTTTTTTATGTGCTTTTAAGGCATTGACATCGTTGCTATTCAAACTAAAGCTTAAACCGCGGTTATTCCACACAAAGCCGCCTTCGCTCATGAGTATTCCGCTGCCAAATTCCCAGTAAACACTTTGAATAAAGCTCACGAGTTGGCCGTTTTTATCCCGTGCTGCCATCCAAACGGTATCGCCTGGCTCAGCACTGAACGGCCATTGCTTGGCTTGGTTCATATCTATATTGTTGGCAAGCTGATTTAGGCGCTCATCGGTTAGTGCATTTTTATAATCATCGCTAAGCGCATCTGGGTCAGCCCAAAGTGTAGGGCGGTGCGTAAAGCTTTGTTTGGTTGCCTCAACAATTAAGTGCATCCAATCGGCCTCTGTTTTGGCTAAGTGTTTTAGTTTATTAACCGCGCCAATTATTTGTAGAGAATGCACCCCTTGTGTAGGTGCGGGTAAGTTATAACAATGAATACCCGATAAATTAGCACTAAGTGGTGTCACTACATCTGCTTTTGTATTGGCAATGTCGGCTGGGGTAATAATACTGCCCGCAGCTGCTAAATCGCTGGCAAATGAGTCGGCAAGTTCTCCTTCATAAAAAGCGTTTAAGCCGTGTTTTGCCAAGTGTTCAAAGGTATTGGCAAGTTTTGGGTTTTTAAAATGTTGCCCTGCTTGTAAAGGTTTACCATTGGGGATGTATAGTGCTTTAAAGGCATCGTTAGTATTGGCAACACTTGCTAGTTTTTCGCAGCCAGCTTGCAGGCTTTTTGATACTGTGAATCCTTCGCGAGCAAGCTTAATAGCGGGCGCTAAAATAGTACTTAGTGGTAGGGCTGCGTGCTCATCTACCTCAAGGGCTTTTTGCCAGCCACGAAGCGTAGCCGCTTGAGTCAATGCGCTTAAACCGCCACGCTCTGGTATCTGTTGCTCATTACTGTAGGCGCTTATATCGTTTGGTGCGCGCCCGCAGGCATCAATGGCAGTGGGTATACTTTGGTCTTGGTTATCAATAAGCCAAAAACTGTCGCCGCCAATCGAGTTCATATGTGGGTAAACCACGCTAATAGCAGCCGCTGCCGCTACCATGGCCTCAACGGCTGTACCGCCTTGTTTTAGTATTTGGGTGCCTGCCTCAGTTGCTGCAAAATGCGGGGCAGTAAAGGCAATGTTGTGTGTGCTCATGCAAGTGTGTCCTGTTTAAAGTGTGCAGCTAATTGTTGTACGCAGGCAAGTAGGCTTTTATCGTTGCCGTGGCTCATCATTAATGAAAACCCATACGGGTGGCCATTTTCTAAATTAGCCAATGGTAAGTGCACTTGCACCGAGCGGCTCAAGCCCGCAATGGCCGATAAGGTAATAATTTGCATACGTAGGGCGCTTGTGTCGGCGCCCAATTTAGGTGCAGTTGTGGGTGTGGTTGGCAAAAATAAACAACTGTTTGTGTTTAGGTTTTTAGTTATTAGTGTTTGCCATTGGGTTTGTACTTTTAGTGCTTCTTGTTCTTCTTGGGCGGTTAGTGCTAATGCCATTTTAAAACGTGCCGCAATTGCCGGAGCAAACTGGGGAAGTTGCCCTGGCAATTGAAGCCAATCTTTATGCGTTTTTGCGATTGCTCGCCCTTGCAGTATTCTAAAACTATCAGCGAGCTCGCTTAACAAGTTGCTATTAGGCAGTTCAAATTTTTTATGGTGTTTAAAATAAGGCTTGGTTTTTTCAAGTAGTTGTTTAATAGGTGCTTGTAAAGCAGGGCTTACTAGCTCAAATAATGGCTCGCAAATAACTAAAGTATCAACGTTATTAATAGTTTGATTTGGTAACAATACATTGCCTACATCGCTTAGTAGCTTTGCACTTTGCGTAAGCCAGCCAATGGTATCAAATGGGGGCGCGAGCGGAATTAGGCCGTCTTTTTCAATGACGTTATGGCTTGGCCTTATACCAAATAAGCCGCAATAACTTGCGGGTATTCTAATAGAGCCGCCCGTATCGGTACCTAAGCCAATATCGGCTAAGTTAGCCGCAACGGCGGCCGCCGAACCCATACTCGAACCGCCACTTGCATGACCGCTAAGTTTTGGGTTTTGTGCCGCCCCATAGTGAATGTTATTACCCTCTAAGCTATAAGCAAGCTCATCGGTATGGGTAAAGCCTGTAAAGCTACAACCCTCATTCATTAACTTATTTACCGCACTTGCTGTTTGCTGAGCAGGTTTTGCTGCTTTAAACCAGCTAGGGTTACCTGCGCTGTTGCGATCGCCTTTAACAGCAAATACATCTTTTACCGCAAGGCGCTTATTTACTAATGTGCCGTGAGTTTGTGTTTGCCATGCTTTTGGACCATGGTCACAAAAAATACCGGTTAAATTATTATGTGTTTTGGTACTCATATCACCACTCGTTATAAAGTAAATCTGACCAACTGGTTATAATCAGATTTAGGGTGGTTAAAAAGACGAATTAGTTATTATTATTTTTCAGCCCACTGCGTAACATCTTATTTTTATTTTACAGAGCCTGATCCGCTTTTTAATCGGTTAGCCTATTATATTGCCTAAAAGCTAAGCAAAAGCAATGCCAAATACAATAAAGTTGTCCGCTCGGTCAGGTTTTTGTGGGTTTGTATGGTATTTATAAAAATTTAAGTAATAAATAGGGTGTAATTTAGGGGTAAAAACACACCAAGTTGGTGCGTGTCTGCACCATCTTGGTTGTAAGTTATGGGTTTACAATAGTGTGTGTGGGCTAATAATTAAGCCGTTTACATCGGCGTATAACCAATCATTTGGCTTAATTATGGTACTAAGCATGGTCACTTTTTGGTTTTTATCGCCAAAGCCACGTTTTAGAGTACTGCGCGGGGTTGAGCCCAGCGCCATAACCGGTAAATCCATAGTGGTAAGTATTTCTATATCGCGGCAACAGCCGTTAATAACAACGCCTTCCCAGCCATTTTTTAACGCGCGTTCAGCCATTATATCGCCTATAAATGCATAGCGTTTGCTAGCAAAGCCATCAATAACTAATATTTTTCCCTTACCGTTTTCATGCAGTATATCGGCGGCGAATGAATTGTCTTCTGGGCAGGTAACAGTGACTGCTTGACCACTAAAGGTGGTTTTTTTACCAAAGTGGCGCAGGCCGCTGTCGGCTACTTGTACGCTTTCGCGGTGATCGTCAAATAAATCGGGGGTTGTAAAGTTATCCATAGGTTAAGCCTCACTTTGCTCGGGTATTTTTAAGCCAATACCTTTTAAAATTATGTGGGCAGTTGATTGCGTTATTTGTGCCACATCGGTTTCGTCGTATTCTAATTTGTTCATTACGAGTAGCACTTCAGCCTGAAAATCGGCGTAGTACTGTGTAGTTGACCAAATGGTAAATAATAAATGGTAAGGGTCAACATTATCCATTTTGTTTGCATCTATCCAGGCCTGAAACACGTCTACTTTTTGTTTTACCCACGGGCGCGTGTTGGTTCTAAAATAGTTTTGCAAATACGGAGCACCGCGTAGTATTTCACTGGCAAATAAACGTGATTGCAGCGGCTGATTTACGGCAAGTATTACCTTGCTCTTAATATAGTGATAAAGCACACGTGCAGGGTCGTCCTCAGGGGTTACGTTATCTAAGCCTAAGTTCCAGTGGGCAATAATGCGGTCTATTACGTTTTCGTATAGGCCGTCTTTGCTTTTAAAATAATATAAAATATTGGCCTTAGGAACGCCTGCTTCTTTGGCAACCATGCTCATACTGGTGCCATCGTAACCAAGCTGAGAAAATAATTGCTCGGCGGCATCGAGTATCAATGTTTGGTTTTTTACTCGGGTGAGTTCTTTTTTATTTGGCTTTGTTTGTGTGCTCATTATGGCGATGCTGTTTTTAAGGTGTTGAATGATTGTAACTTTACTGACCAAAAGGTCAAACACTTAAGTGCAGGCTAAAAACGCCTTTATAACAATAAATGATGGGCAACAATTGTTTAAACCAGTAATTACTGTTAGCGTTACGTCAAACATAAGTAGTACTTTTAGGTAGTTAATGGACTTTTTTTCTAATCATAAATACACACTTTATGGCATTGCCGCTATTTTATTATGGAGCTGTTTAGTGGCTCTGCTTAGGGATGTATCGGAGTTATTTGGCCCCATAGGCGGGGCGGCACTAATGTACAGTGTAAGCGCGCTGTTTTTAATGTTGGTAATGGGGCGGCCTAAGTTTGCTGGATTTAATAAGCGTTATATTATTTGGGGGACTGCCTTATTCGCACTTTATGAAGTGTGTTTAGCGTTGTTTGTGGGGCTGGCTAATAATCGCCACCAAGCGGTAGAAATGGCCGTTATAAATTACTTATGGCCCACGCTTACTATTTTACTCAGTATTATCGTTAACCGTAGTAAAGTAAGTGTATGGATTTACCCAGGTATGCTGCTTGCCTTTTTTGGTGTTGCATGGTGTGTTGGTGGTGACAGTGGTTTATCTGTTAATAGTATTATGGGCAATTTTGCAAGTAATCCCACGGCTTACTTGTTGGCGTTTGTAGCCCCTTTTATATGGTCTGTTTACTGCGTAGTTACTCAAAAAAATAGTAATGGGCAAAATGCCATTGTGCTGTTTTTTATTGCCACAGCGCTAAGCTTATGGGTGTTGTATGGTTTAAGTGACGAGCCAAAAATGACCTTTACACTACACGCTACCGTGACGCTTATTTTAGCTGGTGTGGTTGTTGGCAGCGGGTATGCCCTTTGGAACCAAGCAATTATTGGCGGTAACTTAATGTTGCTTGGTACGCTTTCGTATTTTACGCCGGTTTTCTCGGCGATTATTTCAGCCCTTTATTTGTCTATTACGCTTAGTGCCTCGTTTTGGCAAGGGGTAATAATGGTCACTGGCGGCTCACTCGTGTGTTATTTTGTAACCCGTGAAAAACCAATTAAAAACCAAGTTAATGTTGTAAATTAACGGTGTAAACGCATCCTTTTTTAGCTGTGTTTGTTTAGCCAATTAAGTGCCAGTGGCCATAGTCCATCTGATTTTTTACTAAAAAACTTCATATGGCCAATTTCTTTTAAGCCATAGTCGTGTGGGTTTAAGGTTAACTTACTCGCTTTTAATTTAGGGAATACCGAGAGCATATCGACGACATTCGCGTTATTTGCAATGTCGTCGTCGGTAGCATTAACCCAAAGCGAGGGCATAGCAAGCGTGTTGTAACAGTGTTGAAATACGGTATCGCCAAATGCCGATTGCACATAACCTTGCGCGTTACACCATTTTTGCCACTGCTTAGCAACGCCTTTAGGTAGGGGCTCGCCCATCCCAAACCATTGTGATTTAGTATGGCCAAATAGTGCGTTACTGAGAGGAATAACCCCATTCATAAAAAAGTGCGCTTTAACTTGATACGCCAGGCGCATATTGGTTAATTTTCCTGACGAGCAAGCAAAGTTAAACGCTGAGCTTAACTGTTCTGCATTATGCATAAGCCCCACTAATTGCCCGCCGGCGCTGTGGCCAACTAAATGATATGAAGTATCAGGAAAGGTTTTTTGCAAATACTCAAGCACGGCTGGCATGTCTTGCTCGCCCCAAGTTTGTAAGTTGGCCTTACTTTTTTTAATACTGTGGTTAAGCGATTGGCCAATACCTCGGTTATCAAAGGTAATTACGCCAAAGCCATGCTGCTGTAAGTAAGTAGCAAAGTTTGCATAAAACTGTTGTTTTATACCGGTAGCAGGGGCAATCATCACCGCACCTTTAACAGGGCTGGTGGGTGTAAATATACGGGCGCTTAGGGTTTGCCTGTCGTTACAGGTTATAGTGGTGTGCTCAAAGTGTGGTGCGGTCATTAGAATTATTATTTCCCATATAAAGTACATAGGTAAAAATAATAACTGGTTAGACCAGTTTTATCAAGAGGGGTAGGCATTGTATAAACCACGCCCCAAATGAAGTGGGGCGAGAGGAAGGTTTAAATATTTAAATAACTATGGGAGTGAACTTGTTTTCTAAATCTTGCTATTTGCATAAGCACAGCATAGCTGATCTTTAATTAGATTTACTGTTTACCTGTGCGAGTAAGTCGAGTACTTTTTGTTGACCAAAAGTTTGTGCAAATTGTTCAGCGGTTTGGCCTGCTTTGTTTTGATGTGCGTTATCGCAATCAAGGCTAACAAGTGTTTTAGCTATGCTAAATTCGCCTCTAAATATAGCAGCCATTAGGGCTGTGTTACCGCGGTTGTCTTCAAGGCAGGCATTAGCGCCTAATTGCAATAAGGTGTTTACCGTATTTTTATTGCCGTGGTAGGTGGCAATCATTAGCGCGGTGTAACCTTTGTTGTTGTAACTATTAATAGGAATGCCAGCATCAACAAATTGCGTTATTACGGCGGTGTCGTCGGTGCGTGCGGCTGCAAAGTAATAAGCAAGTAAGCTGTCGTATTGCGACTGGGCGGTGCTTTGTTCCGTTACAGGGCTTTGTTGTTCATTACCAAAGCTTGAAAAGCTCATCACTAAAGTAAATATAATAAGTAATTTACGCATACTGTTTACCTTTTTAAAAAGAGGAAAGCTAGGCTTTCCTCAATAACTTACAGGTTGGGTAAAATATTAAAGCTTAGCGGCTAGTTGCTTAACTTGTTTCATGTCGCCGTTTACAGCGTTAGTTAAGCGTGTACCGTATTCGCTATCTGCTTTGTAGAAGTGGCTAAGCATTTTGTGCATAACTTTGCTGTCTTTCACTTTGCCTAAATCGCCGGCTAAGTTGTTAACTAAGTTAGTACGCTCTTGCTTACTAAAGCTGCGGTAAAGTACGCCAGCTTGAGCAAAGTTTTGCTGCTTTTTAATCGCTGCTTGTTGTACGTAACCTTTAAGCTCTGTGTTACTTCTACGTGCAATTGGGTTTTCTGCAACATTTTCGTGGCTAGGTTGGTAGTTCACGTTGCTTGTTGTATTACCGTAGTTCATTGCGCCGTCTTGGTTGTAGTTAACCACTTCAACTTTTGCACGGTTAATTGGCAATTGTTGGTGGTTAGCACCTAAGCGGTACATTTGCGTATCGGCGTAAGAGAAAACACGCCCTTGTAATAGTCTGTCTTCAGATGGTTCAATACCAGGAATTACATTTGCCGGTGCCATTGCAACTTGTTCTGTAGATTGGAAGAAGTTAGTTGGCATACGGTTTAAGGTCATTGTGCCTACTTTAACTTCTTTTACATCTAACCACATTTTTGTTGCATCTAATGGGTTGTAGTCAAAGTCATCTAACTGCGACGGATCAAGTGTTTTAATGTATAGATCCCACTTAGGGAAGTTGCCTTTACCAATCTCGCTGTATAGGTCGCGTGTTAAGTGTTGGAAGTCTTTACCTTGCACTTCGTTTACTTCTTTAGCATCAAGGTTGTCTATACCTTGTTGGCTTACCCAGTGGAATTTAACGTATTTAACATCGCCTGATTTATTGATCATTTTGTATGCGTGTACGCCCCAGCCGTCCATTTTACGTAGGCTTGCTGGTGTACCGTAGTCACTGTAAACCCACGTTAGCATGTGAGTTGAGCCCGGCTCGTAAGAGAAAAAGTCAAAAAAGCGGTTAGGATCTTGAATGTTATCTACCGGAGATGGCTTTAACGAGTGAACCATATCTGGGAATTTAATCGCATCACGAATAAAGAACACTGGTAAGTTGTTACCTACTAAATCCCAGTTACCTTGGTCTGTGTAAAACTTAGTAGCAAAACCACGTGGGTCACGCAGTGTTTCTGGGCTACCTTTTGAATGAATTACTGATGAAAAACGTACAAACACATCAGTTTCTTTGCCTGCTTCTGCAAATGGTGCAGCAATTGTTAAGTCATCTAATTCTTTAGATGCTACAAACACACCGTGAGCACCAGTACCACGTGCATGTACTACACGCTCAGGAATACGTTCACGAGCAAAACGTTGTAGCTTTTGAATTAGTTGTACGTCTTCAAGTAATACACTGCCGCGCTCGCCAGCAGTAATTGAATTTTGGTTATCGCCAACAGCTGCGCCGTTGTCTTTAGTAAGGGTAGTTGCGGCACTTGCAGGTAATGCCATTGCTAAAGCTAATGCGCTTAGCGTTAACGTAGATTTATTATTAATAGTATTTTTTTGAGTATTCATTGTCGACCTCATCTGTATAAAAGTGCCGGCAGTGTTGCTGGCTGTTTAACTGTTAACGAGTGTATTAACAAAAGTGAGTTCGGTAAAATTGATTGTTTAGATTGGAGTAATCATAAATTTGGATTGTTGTTTGTTAGCTGCCTTCTATTTTCTAAATAGCGATTTTGCAATGTTCGACCTTAGTCGTAATTGCAATTTTGAAATCAATGAAAATACAGACAATTTCATATTTAATGAATAAATATTCACCACTGTGGTGCGTTTTTCACTAACAAGATGTTGACTTATTATAACAATAAAGAGAATATGCTCACTTGCTGGGCTTATGCTCAAGGTGGGGTTGCACCAAACTAGGTGCATAAAAAGGGGCAATATGAATACTAAAATAGAATTAGTTATTTTTGATTGTGATGGCGTTGTTATAGATAGCGAAATATTAAGCGCGCAAGTGTTAATAAACATGCTTGCAGAGATTGGCGTTAATATTGACCGAGCCTATGTACAGCAATATTTTTTGGGCTGTAATTTTAAAACAGTGACCCAAAACTTATTCGATACCTTTAACGTGTCCTTAGCTGAGAGCTTTGAAGCCGATTACCGAGAAGCATTATTAAACGAGTTCGAAACTGCATTAATGCCAACAAATAGCATTAAAGAAGTTTTACAACACCTAGCGGTACCTTGTTGTATTGCTACAAGCAGTAGCCCTAAGCGCACAGCTAAAGCACTGAATGTTGTAAATCTTGAGCAGCACTTTAATAAGGTATTTACCTCAAGTGAGGTAAAAAATGGTAAGCCCGCACCCGATTTATTTTTACATGCCGCTGAGCAAATGGGCGTGAAGCCTCAAAATTGTTTAGTGATTGAAGATTCAAAAGCCGGCGTGAGCGCCGCACTTGCCGCCAATATGCAAGTTTTGCATTACAGTGGTGGCGGGCATATGCAAGATGCAGTGAACTTTGTTCACCAAGCTTACCCAGAGGTAGCGCATTTAACACATTGGGATGACTTTTATAAGCAGTACCCAGCATTACAAACACAGTAATAGAATATCAACGTTGAGCTTTATTACACTGACCAAGCTTAACGTAACAATGCATTAATTATTAAGTAGTTATAGTAGTAGCATTATAAAAAGGCACGGTGTTTTACTCATTGTTAATCTAAATAAAAAACACTTATTTAAATTAACAGTTAGGGCTGTGCTTAAAACAATAGGAAAATACCATGGCATCAAGTCCACACACACAAACATTTAACGATGTTAACGAAGAGCAATTGCCTGTTGCTAATCATAAGCTTCATGGTTGGAAGCACTTTGCCGGTTTATACGCTGGTGAACATGTAGCTGCAACCGAGTTTGTTATTGGTGCAACTTTTGTTGCATTAGGCGCATCAACCATCGACATTCTATTAGGTCTATTAATTGGTAACCTATTAGCAATGTGTTCGTGGTGGCTAATTACCTCGCCAATTGCGGTAGAAACACGTTTAAGTTTATACAACTACCTAAATAAAATTGCCGGTAACTCAATGACCAAGCTCTATAACTGGGCAAACGTGGTCATATTTAGTGTTATATCCGCCGCCATGATCACGGTATCGGCAACCGCAGTACGGTTTTTGTTTGATATTCCCGCGCAACTCGATTGGTATCCTAACAGCTTAGCATTTGTGGCCATTGTATTATCGGTTGGCTCTATAGTTGTATTTGTGGCTATGTATGGTTTTTCAACCGTTGCTGATTTTTCTAAAATTTGTGCTCCATGGCTATTTGTTATTTTTATAGCAGGCTCGTTTGCATTGTTCCCAGAGCTTTCTAATCATGTATTAGGAGCAACCACGCTAACAGGGTTTGATGACTTTATGGCAATAGGGGATTCATCAATCTGGACCGGCACAAACGCTGATGGCGAAAAAGGTATTGGCTTATTAGAAGTGATTGGTTTTGCATGGGCTGCAAACTCTATTACTCACTTTGGCTTGATTGACATGGCAATTTTTAGATTTGCAAAACGTAAAAGTTACGGTTTGTTTTCAGGCGTAGGTATGTTTTTTGGTCATTACATTGCATGGATCTCGGCCGGTATTATGGGCGCAGGTGTTGCGGTATTACTTAAAACAACTATTTCATCACTTGATCCGGGTGATGTTGCTTACCACGCATTAGGCTGGACGGGTTTTGTAATTGTAATTATTGCAGGCTGGACAACAGCTAACGCCAACCTTTACCGTGCAGGCCTTGCTGCGCAATCTATTTTTGTTGACCAATCACGTGAGCGTACAACCGCTATTGTCGGTGTTGTAACTGTTATAATTGCGTGTTTCCCGTTTGTATTTTCGCAAATGTTACCGCTTTTAACTTACGCAGGCTTATTAGTAGTGCCGGTGGGCGGCATTGTATTTGCTGAGCATGTTTTATTTCCTAAAATTGGTTTAACTCGTTACTGGGCTAAATACAAAAACATTACACGCAGCGTACCGGCCATTGCCTCTTGGGCATTAGCACTTGTGTTTGGCTTTGGTTTAAATGCAATTGATGTAATGTCGTTTTATTACCTATTCATCCCTACGTGGTTCTTCACTATTGTTGTTTACACGCTACTGGCTAAAAAATACGGCGCAGATGAAGACTACAGCAAAGAAATTGCAGCAGAAGAGCAAGAGCAAAAAGACATTAAAGAGTACCAGGCAGGCTTGGCTGAAGATGTTCAAGCCCCTGTTGTGGATAACTCTATGCTAACTAAAGTATTGAATGCTGTTTCTACCGTTTCGTTACTTATTATTTTTGGCTTTGCCAGCCAAGTTATGTTTTTTAGTGACAGCATGAGCATTTACGCAGGAAATAAAACGCAGTTTGAAATTGCCTGTTTTATTTGCACCATTATTTATTTTGCAACCGCTTATTGGTCGCTATTGCGCCATAAAGCACTTAATACTGCATCTTAATTTTAAATTTTAATATTGTTTTAGTAAGGCCGCACCATGACGCAACACCAGCACACTGACGCTCTTGTTAAAGGGCTAAACCAACAGAGCTTGGCAGATATGCCAAGCCATGTAGATACACCAAACTACGACCGCAGTAAGCTAAAAGCGGGTATAGTTCATATTGGTGTGGGCGGTTTTCACCGTGCTCACCAAGCTGTGTACGTTAACGAGCTTTTAAAAACGCCAGGTGCTGAGCAGTGGGGTATTTGTGGTGTAGGCTTATTAGAGGGTAACCGTGGTCTGCGCGATATTTTAAAGCAGCAAGACTACCTTTACACGCTTACAGTAAGGCACCCAAATGGGCAAATAGATAACAAAGTTATTGGCTCTATGATTGACTTTTTGTTTGCCCCAGAGGACAAGCAAGCGGTTATTAATAAGCTAGCGCACAGCGATACACACATTGTGTCGTTAACCATTACCGAAGGCGGCTATAACTTTAACCCAGTAACGGGTGAGTTTGACTACTCAAACCCAGACATTATTAACGACATTAATAACCCTAACGACCCAATCACGGCGTTTGGTTACATTACTGCTGCGCTAAAGTTGCGTAAAGAACAAGGCCTTGATGCGTTTACAGTACAGTCGTGCGATAACATTCAGCACAACGGTAGTGTAACGCGCAAAATGTTACTTGCCTTTGTAGCCGAGCAAGACAAAGAGTTAAGCGAGTGGATTGCCACTAACGTTACGTTCCCAAATGCAATGGTTGACCGTATTACGCCAGTATCTAAGAAGAGCGATATTGATTACGTTGTTGATGCTTACGGTGTTAGCGATGAGTGGCCAATTACGTGTGAATCGTTTACTCAATGGGTGATTGAAGACTCATTTTGCTGTGGACGCCCAGATTGGGATAGCGTAGGTGCACAATTTGTAAGTGACGTAACACCTTTTGAGACGATGAAAATTCGCTTATTGAATGCAGGTCATTCAGTATTGGGTTTACTAGGCTCTGTTCATGGCTATGGCACAATTGACGAAACAGTATCCGATCCTTTATTTGCAAAGTACCTACGTGCGTTTATGGATAAAGAAGTAACGCCTAACCTAGCGCAACTAGAAGGCATTGACCTAGAAATCTACAAAGACACACTTATAGAACGCTTTGCTAATCCTAACATTAAAGATAGCTTATCGCGTATTTGTTCAGAAAGTGCAGCTAAACTACCTAAATTTTTAATTGCCACTATTAACGAAAACTTAGCGCAAGGCCGTGATGTGTCACTTGCTACACTGGTTATTGCTGCATGGTGTTTTTATAGCGACAAAGAAACAGATGAGCAAGGCAATACCCTTGAAGTAATTGATGCAATGCAAAGCGAGCTACATGAAGCCGCTGCTAAAACGGCCACCGATGACCTTGCATTTTTATCGCTAACAAGCCTATTTGGCGATTTAAACATGCAAAGCGCATTTACGTCTCACTACAAAAATAATGTAGAAGCGTTATACGCACCGGCAAGCAAAATAAAAGCAATTATGAATAACGTCCTTGAGCCTAAAGGTAATTAATGATGAGCATTTTAATTGATTCTAAACAAGGTAAAGACGTAAGCGTAAGTTGCTTTGGCGAAGTGTTATGGGATTGTTTTGCAAACGATAAACGCTTAGGCGGCGCGCCGCTTAACATGTGTGTGCGTATTAACTCACTGGGCATTAAAGCCGACATGATAAGCGCGGTAGGTAACGATGAACTTGGTACTGAGTTACTCAGTGAAATTAAAAACAAAGGCGTAAGCTGCGAATACATTGGCGTTAATAACGACAAAAAAACCAGCACAGTACAAGTTACTCTAGATAAAAGCGGCTCAGCCAGCTACGAAATAGTTGCCGATACTGCGTGGGATAACATTGAGCTTACTAACTCACTTATTGAAAAAGTAAAAGCCAGTGATGTATTTGTATTTGGTAGCCTAATTGGCCGCAGCGAAGCCTCACTTGCTACATTAAACCAGTTGGTTGATGTGGCTAACTTTAAAGTGTTTGATGTAAATTTACGTGCACCGCATTACACGCTAAAAACATTAGTTGAGCTAATGAACAAAGCCGACTTCATCAAATTAAACGATGAAGAGCTTTACGAAATTGCTAAAGCAATGGGCTGTAAGTTCCATTCACTTGAGCAAAACTTAGCGTTTATTGCAGAGCAAACTAGCACCGAATACCTTTGTGTAACCAAAGGCAGCCACGGTGCGCTACTCACTATTAAAGGTGAGAATTACTATAACTCAGGTTATTTAATTAGCGTTGTAGATACAGTTGGCGCAGGGGATTCGTTTTTAGGTTCGTTAATTTATCAGCTTTGTAGTAGCGATTGTGCTCAGCACGCTGTTGATTTTGCTTGTGCCGTAGGCGCTATGGTTGCACAAAGCGCCGGTGCGACACCTACATTAACGCATGAACAAATTAATGAGTTTATGAGCCCAGCTTAATGTAACAAATCACAGTTACACCCAATCATTGTGTGTGTAAGCGGTTTTACTTTTATAGTAAAGCCGCTTTTTTTTGCTTTAATTTTTATTTATTAAGCCATTTAGATTAAGTGTTGAGCAAGGTGCATAAAAAGTGGCTGGTGTATTAGCTATTCGTCTTATAGCGGGGGAATTAATACTTTGTTAATGTTCGTCGATTATTCACGGATTGAAAAGGCGGAGCGGAAATTACACGCTCTATACTCCAAATACAAAAAGAGAAACGTGCTTTATGATCATCTTTTTTATCTGCATCACAATTTTAATACTGGGATATAAGTTTTATAGCCCATTTGTTGAAAAACAAGCAGGTATGGATACAACAGTTGATACACCGCAAAAACGCTTTAGCGAAGGTGTTGACTATGTAGCCATTCACCCTGTGCGTGCATTTTTAATTCAGTTTTTAAATATTGCCGGCGTAGGCCCAATATTTGGCCCAATTTTAGGTGCGCTTTACGGCCCAGTTGCCTTAGTTTGGATTGTGCTAGGTAACGTATTAGGCGGTGCAGTACACGACTTCTTCTCGGGTGTGATGAGCATTAAAGAAGATGGTAAAAGCTTACCAGAAATAGCAGGGCACTATTACAACGTTGTATTTAAAGGCTTTATGCTAATATTTACAGCCATGCTGTTATTTTTTGTAGGCGTTGTATTTATTATGAGCCCAGCGGGCTTATTGAGTAACCTAGATGTGTTTGAAGGCACTTTTTTAGCTAACAATACATTTTGGGTTTTGGCTATTTTAGCGTACTACTTTTTAGCAACGTTACTGCCAATTGATAAAATTATTACTAAATTTTACCCATTATTTGGCTTATTAATGATAGTAATGACCACGCTAATAGCCGGTGCGTTATTACTCGATGCGCCACACTTGCCGGTAGCAGGCGACTTTTTAGCGTACTTTGAAGCAGACCACGCGCACGACTTTTTAGAGCCAAACCCAGATGGCCTACCAACATGGCCGTTACTATTTATTACCATTACTTGTGGTGCCATTAGTGGTTTCCACTCTACCCAAGCGCCTATTATTGCCCGCTGTTTAACAAACGAAAAATACGTACGCCCAGTCTATTATGGCGCAATGATGTGTGAAGGCATTGTAGGTTGTGTATGGGCACTTGCGGGTATTGCTGCATTCCCAGAAGGTTACGCTGGCTTAAAAGCATTGCTTGACCAAGGTGGCCCAGGTTTAGTGGTTAACCATGTAGCAAATAGTTACTTAGGCGTAATGGGTGGTATTATGGCCATTATTGCTGTTGCGGTGTTCCCTATTACCTCTGGCGATACGGCGTTCCGTTCACTGCGTTTAACCGTGGTTGATGCGTTTAATATTCCGCAAAGCTTACGTAATCGCTTATTACTGGCCGTGCCTATTTTAACGATTGCCTTTTTTATGACTAAATTAGATTTCTCAGTGATTTGGCGCTACTTTGCATTTTCAAACATGCTGCTTTCAACAAGCGTACTATGGCTTGCTACTAAGTACTTGTTTGATAGACGTGCCTTTCATTGGATCACCAGCGTACCTGCTGTAATTGCAACAGGCGTTACTATCTCGTATATAATGACCGCTGCAATTGGCTTTAACTTATCTGCTGATTTAGGTAAACCAATTGGTGCTGCTGTAGTAATTATTGGCTTAATTGCATTAGTGTTTGTACACTCTAAACATAAAAAGTTAGATGTAGCATAACAGCTTAAAAATTTAAGAAAGCGAGCTTACTTAGCTCGCTTTTTTTATGCGTATAAAAGCAAAACTAAAGGGTGTAAAGATGAAAATAGCTGCCGATTTTACCCAGCGTGTCGTTGTTCATAGTGAGCAGCTTGATTGGATCCCTTCGCCAATGAACGGAGTTGATAGGCGCCCACTTGATAGAGTAGGCGCAGAAGTAGCCCGCGCTACAAGCATTGTGCGCTATGCACCCTGGAGCGAGTTTTCGCCTCATGTGCATACAGGCGGCGAAGAGTTTTTAGTACTAGAAGGCGTATTTCAAGACGAACATGGGGATTTTCCCCAAGGCTCTTATATTCGTAACCCACCGCAATCAAAGCACAAACCAGGCTCCGATGAAGGCTGCATAATATTTGTAAAGCTTTGGCAATTTCAGCCACAAGATAGAACCCACGTACGCCTTCAAACACAGCACATGGGCAGCGTGACGCACCCTGTATTTAAAGGGCTTGCCATTACACCGCTTTATAAAGATGAGGTTGAAGACGTGAGCCTATTGCATTTTGAAGCCGGTGCTAACATGCAAATTAGTGCAAACGGGGGGGCTGAGTTACTCGTGCTTGAAGGCGAGGTAACTGAGCAATCAGACGTATTAGTAAAACACAGCTGGTTAAGGCTGCCTGTGAATAGTGAGCTTAATATAACCGCTGGAAAGCAAGGTGCAAAAGTGTGGCTAAAATTAGGCCATTTAACCGATGTAGATAAGCAAATAGCGCGTGTGCAAAGTGCTTAACAATTACCATTATTTAGCAGTTTTGTTTGATTTAGTTCAGTACTAATTAACTTAATTCGGTGTAGTTTTATAGTTTAACTCAGTAAGTGATGGGTATTTTTGGGGTTTTTATTTTTTAAAGGGAATAATTTCACTTTATAGGCTTTAATTAACTCCAACTTTCGTTATTAAATCCACTCACACAGGCTGTAAATAACATAAGCGCACCCGATTAAGGAGAGCTGCATGGTACACACAACACATGGTTTATCTATTGGTATTGAACGCGCAGGCCGAGAATTCTTTTTAAAATTAAAAGCAGTGGGTACACTCACTCACGAAGACTATAAAGTCATTACCCCCATGATCGACTCAGCGCTTGGCGAGGTTAAACACCCTATAGCAAATGTGCTTATTGATGCCAGCGAACTAGATGGCTGGGAGCTTCGCGCCGCGTGGGATGATTTAAAGCTTGGCGTAAGGCACTCAAAAGAATTTAATAAAATTGCTATTTATGGCAATCAAGAATGGCAAGCCCGCATGGCTAAAATAGGCAACTGGTTTATTTCAGGCGAGGTGCAATACTACGAAAACGCCACCGCCGCCATAGATTGGCTAGATGAATAATTAAATAATAAAAAACGCTCACAAGAGCGTTTTTTATTATTTAAAGCAACTTACACTCTACTCAAGAGTTATATTACATCAGCTAGCACTGGTAATGCCGGAAATGCCCCCTTAGCTAAACAGGCTTTAGAGCCACATTGAAGGGCAAATTGGAGGGCGTTTTTTATGCTGGTTTCATCATTTAACTTATCTGCTAGTGATAAATCACTCCCTAAGTTATTTAAATAGTATAAAGCCCCCGCTATAAAGGCATCGCCCGCGCTTGTTGTATCTACTGCGTTTATTTTTGGTGCCGATTCGTTAAGTATAAATGCGCTGTGGTAAACCGTAGCAGGCTCAGGCCCGTCGGTTAAAAATACCAGTTTTACTCCGGTATTTAATAATGTTTGAATGTAATCGTCGCCCGTTGTTTCGCTATGCAGCGCTAAAAAATTAAGTTCATCGCGCGAAAGCTTAACTATGTCGCAATAGGTATAACAGGCTTGTACATTGCTTGCTATATCATGGGTGTTTTCCCACAAGCTATAGCGTAAATTTACGTCAAAGCTGACGAGCTTGTTATGTGTTTTAGCAAGTTCTAGCGCTTTAAGTGTTGTATTGGCAATTACTGGGTCGGTTAGGGTGTTTGAGCAAAAGTGCAGGGTACTTATGTTTTGCCAATTTATTTGCGCTAAATGCGCTTGGGTTAAAAGTACATCGGCTGTGTTGTGGCGGTAAAAGCCAAAACTGCGCTCGCCTGTTTCATCAAGGCTTACTATTACCATGGCGGTTTGTGAGCCAGTAATGGTAAATAAATAGTCTGTATTTACATTGTATTGAGCCAATGCATTACTTAATTGATTGGCAAAATGATCGTCACCTTTACCACCACAAAATGCAGCCTCACCGCCAAGTTTTGCATAGCCAACAGCAACATTAGCAGGTGCACCACCAGGGATGGGTAAGTACGCTGAGTTATGAGCATCTTGAGGCAGCATATCAATTAATAGCTCGCCTAAGCACAGGAGTTTGGTCATTTGGAATATCCTAAAAAACCCAGCAAACCTGGGCTAAAACATGAAGGGGGTTATTTATTCGTACTTTAAAAGGCGCTACAGCGATGACTCACTGCAGCGCAATACACACAATTAGTTAAAAGCGTATTTTAAAGTAACCGACGTAGTACGGCCGTTAATTGTACGGGCACGAATAATGTCGTTTTCAGGTACTGATCCTTCTTCGGCTTCTGTAATACCAACTGTATCGAATAAGTTATTTACATTAAGCGCAAGGTTTAAGTTTTCTGATAAGTCGTAACTCACAAACGCATTCACTTGCGTGTAGCCGTCAAACTTAAGGTCGTTGTTATCTTGAGCGTAAGCATCGGTTGTACCAATAAAGCTTACACCTGCCGCGCCTTTATCGTAGCTGTAACGCGCCATTAGTGAGTAAATTAAATCCGCTTGGCGACGTGGTGTGTTACCTACAACTTCAGGAGTTAGCGCATCTTTTGCAATTTCAGCATCGGTCCAAGTAAAGCTACCTCTAAAGTCCCATGCATCCATAAAGTAAGTTGATTCAACCTCAATCCCTTTTGCTTCGTATTCACGGTCGAAAAAGGTTTGCGATGTTGCTTCAAAGTTTTGCTCTTCTGTTTCTGCGTAAAAGGCTGTTGCAAATACCGAGAACGAATCAAAGCGTTTTTTCACACCAATCTCAAATTGGTTTACTTCATCTACTGCATCTTCATCGGCTACGCTTCCGTCGCTGCGTACTTTACCAAATAATAAACGGTCTGCATTGGCACGTCCGCCCTTACTAATACGTGCAAACGTAGCAAGGCTTGGGTCAATTTGGTAGTTAGCACCTACAGAATAAGATGAGTAGCTCCAATCGTAATTTACTGGGCTTGCGTTAGCTGTATCAATACCTGCTACGTTTTGCTCAGGAATAGAAATAGTGCCATCGCGATTCATATCTACTGTTGAGGTTATGGCACCTGCGTAATTACCGCGTGCTTCACCGCTGTCGTAGCGGGCGCTGGCATCAATGCTTACGTCGCCAAGCTTTGTTGAAAACGCAACATAAGGGGCACGAGTATCGTACTCTGTGTCGTAATCGCGCTGACAACAGTTACCCCAGTAAGGTGTGCCATAAGCATATAAACCATTTTCTGAATATTCAGTGCCATCGGCAGCGGTTACATTTAAAAGCGCTGCGTTGTCGCCTTTAAGCTCCATTAAGTACGAGTTCCATAACCACGACATTGCAATATTTTGCGTAGAGGCAAAGTAACCAAAGGTTAGGCTAGTGTCATCACTAAACGATTTAGTTAGTTTGAAGTCGTTAACAATTGAGCCAAAGTCGTTAAGCGTTACATCAAAGGTGTGAATACGCATGGCAAGGTCATCGTTAAAGGCTGCACCGGTATTTGCGTTGCTAAGTGTTGCGCCAACACCGCCAATACTTTGTGCAATAGATGAGGCACTGCCTACCTCTGCAGGGATTAGCGAGTTGAAGTTGCCACTAATTGATGATTTACGAAAACGGTTTTCGATACGCCAATCGTTATCTAAATCAAATACGGCTTCAAAGCCTACCGCATCTACTTTAGGGTTCATGCCATCGCGTAAGTCGCCACTGCTAATTTGGTTTTCGCCATTTAGGCGCACTGTTTTAGTGAACAAGGCTGAATGCGGTGTATCTGATTGTGCATCAAACCCAGCAATAGAATCACCGTTTGAGTACATAGGCATAGGTAAATAGCCTACGCTTTTGTCGTCTAGGTGCTTGTAGTAAAGGCGTACGTAGCCGTTTTCAAAATCTTTAGTCAGGTTAGCTTTAATTTGGCCACCTTTGTTTGACGTGTAGCCAGTTTCGCGTGGGCCTTCGCCTTGACGCACAAAACCACCTACATGAAAACGTACGCTGTCGGTTAAATAGGTGCCGTATTCAAAATCGGTGCGAACACTGTCGTAATCAAGGCCAACAGTAGTAGATACGCTGCCCGATTCGTTTTCGCCATTTTTAGAAATAAAGTTAATAATGCCGCCAGGCGCATTACTTGCCGAGGTAGAGGCAGAGCCACCACGAATTGATTCGATTGTTTGTACTGTGTTATCAAGGCGCATAAAAATATCGGCGTTACCAAAGGCAACATCACCAAACTGCATTACAGGCAGACCATCTTCTTGCAGTTGTAAAAACTTAGCCCCACCCGATGCTACAGGTAAACCACGAACAGCAATGTTAGCGTTACCTTCACCACCTGTTGATTCGGCGCGAACACCCGGAATAATTCTAAATGCTTCAGCCGTTGAGCGAGGTGTAGACACCTCTACTTGTTCAAGCGATAAACTACTTACTGATGAGCTCGACGCCATAATGGTTGTGCGGCGAGGAACGCCGGTAACAACAATTGTTTCAAGCCCTTGGTTAGCTTGCACTTTGGTTTCTTGCTCGTCTTGTGCATGAACGCCTTGGCTTACTGCAAGTGCTAAGGCACTGATTAAATATAAAGGTGTGTGGTGTGTTGTCATGTTAACGCCTCATTGTGTTGTGTGAGTTTGTTATTTTTACTTAATCGATTAAGTAAAAATAACAAAGTTTTTACAATAAGCAAATTATTTTTGTGTGTAATTTGCTCTTATTTTATTTTTGTATTGATTTTAATGGTGTTTTTTATACTGGCTTGAGCAGCCATTTATGCATTTTTAGTTAATGCTTTTGCCGCAGGGTCGCGGTAAAAGTTATAAAGCATGGCTAAAAACAATATCACAGCAAAGCCTGTTGCTAAGTAAAAACCGTAGCGTACATGGCCAAAGTAATCACTTATTACGCCCATAAATAAAGGTGCCAGCGCGGCCGAAAGCGCAGTAAAAAATAAAATTACACCCGCTACTGCACCATGTTGCGCAACAGGAAAGCACGATATACCTTTAGAGTTTAAAGTAGGGTAAACCATCGACATAAACAAACCTGAAAGCGGAAGCAAGCCTACCGCCCAATCAACACCGCCTACCAAAGTGCCCACATAACATAGCGCTATGCCTAAACTTAAATAAGCCATAACTCCTTGCCAGCTAAAGTGATTTAAAAGCCATACAGCAAAAAAACGTCCAGCAGCACGCAACACAAAAAATATAGTAAGTGCGTAGGTAGCAAGTAACGGCCAAGAGCCTGTGTAATCTTTTAAAAGTGTTGGCATCCACACGTAAATGGCAACTTCGGTGGCCACATACAAGGCAATTGCTAGTGAAAAACCAAGAGCATAAGGGTTTTTAATCATTTTCATGGTGGTGGCGAGCGAGGCTGGCTTTTCTGTGCTTTTAACAACGCTAGGGTAGTCGGCGCGCCAAGCCATTAACGCTAAAATTAAGCACATAACACCGGCAATAATATAAAGGTAAGTCCAACTTACGTTTTGAGTAAGCAGTACGCCTACCAGCGCAGGGCCAACTATAGCGCCAATTCCAAAAAAACCTTCTACTTTATTCATGGTTTTGGTGTGCTCTGCGTTACTCGCTGATATATCGCCAAGTAGCGCTAATGCGCCCGTTTTAAATAAACCTATGGCTAAACCTATACAGCAAAGCAAAATTAAAAATACCGAAAAGCTATTGCTTAAAGCGAATAAAAAACAGCTGCCCGAAAAAATAAGTAAGCCCAGCATTATGGTTTGTTTGCGACCTAGGCTGTCGGCTAAAAAACCTAAAAATAAGCCGCTAAAGGCAATCAGTGCCATAGGTGCGTAATGAAAAGCACTGGCTTGGGTCATGCTTAAACCAAAATCTGTGATTAACTCGGGGATGATCATACCTACCGCATCAGAGGTCATCGCAAACATAAAAAACATCATGTAAGTGAGTATTCGTATTCGCTGCATTGGGTCGCTTTGCGTGTGTGTGTTTAAATTTGTCATGTGATTTTTCCTCGTTATGGCTCAAGTTATAGTAATAACTCAATCACTTACTATGGTTAGTATTACGTGAGCCACAACTTTTGTATGTAAAATATTTAAAAATTACTTGTAAAATTGTACGTGCTAGTTAAAGATATATCTTAATCGATTAAGTTTCAACACGGTAATCACACATGATGAAGAATAAAGTTCAATTGATCACATACGCTGATCGAATCACAGGGCAAGATGTAAACGCACTTACTACGCTTTTAAATGGCCAACTTAAGGGCGTTTTTGGTGGTGTACACCTTTTGCCGTTTTATAATCCTATTGACGGAAGCGATGCGGGTTTTGACCCGATTGATCACAGCGAAGTAGATTCTCGCATTGGTACATGGAGCGATATTCAAGCACTGGGTGAAAACCACGACTTAATGGCTGATTTAATCGTTAACCATGTATCGGCGCAGTCTTATCAGTTTCAAGATGTGCTAGCAAAAGGTAAGCAATCAGAGTTTTGGGATTTGTTTTTAACAAAAGACGATGTATTCCCAAATGGAATGAGCGAGCAAGAGCAGCAAGCTATTTATCGCCCGCGCCCAGGGAGCTGTTTTACACCAATGCAGTGTGGCGACGGTCAAACGTATGACTTTTGGACCACGTTTACCGATAACCAAATTGATATAAACGTAAAAGTTGAAGCGGGTATAGCGTATTTAAATAACGTATTAACTAAGTTTTCTGAAAATAACGTAAATATTATTCGTTTAGATGCAGCGGGTTACGCAATTAAACAAGCCGGTACAAATTGTTTTATGCTAGACGAAACCTTTGGCTACCTAGATAACTTGTCAAAGCAAGCAAACGAGCTTGGCATGGAAACCATTGCTGAAATTCATAGCCACTACCAAACACAAGTAGAAGTAGCAAAGCGTGTAAACATGGTTTACGACTTTGCATTACCGCCACTTATTTTACATAGCTTATTTAATAACGATGTAGAAGCATTACTTAAATGGTTAGCTATTTCACCACGCAATTGTTTAACCGTTCTAGATACGCACGACGGCATAGGCATTATTGATGCAGGCCCAATGGGCGACAAGCCAGGTCTTTTAAATGCACAGCAAATAGATACCCTTGTAGAAACCATGCATGCCAACAGTAACAACCAAAGCCGCCAAGCTACGGGTGCTGCTGCCAGTAACGTTGATTTATACCAAGTAAACTGTACGTATTACAATGCATTAGGTGCTAACGACTTAGATTATTTGATTTCGCGTGCCATACAGTTTTTTGCACCCGGTGTGCCGCAAGTGTACTACGGTGGTTTATTTGCCTGCGAAAACGATATGGATTTGCTTGCACGTACCAATGTGGGCCGTGATATTAACCGCCCGTATTTAAATACTGAAACAATTGAGCACGCGCTTAATAAACCTGTAGTAAAAGGTTTAATAGAGCTCATTAAATTACGTAATGAACACCCCGCTTTTGAAGGAGAGTTTAGTGCTCACGGTACACAGGGAATATGTTGTTTAACGTGGCAACTAGAAGATAAGTCTATTGCATTAAGTGTTAATTTTAAAACGCGAGACGCGCTTATTACTCAAGTAAACGGTGATGAAGAAACAACGATAAGATTAAACGCATTGTTAGTCTAAAAGGCCATTAAAACATAAAAGCCGAGCTCAAAAGCTTGGCTTTTGTTTACCCTGTCCTTTTTAACATAACCTATTAACCGCTTGCGCCAATATCTAGCTCGTAACTTACATCACATATTTTTTCTTCTTTTGATATAAATAGTTCGGCGGCCATTACGCCTTTTTCTTGGCTGTTTTGATGAATAGTGGTTAGGCGCGGCACAAAGCGAGCGGCTTCATCTATTCCGTCAAAGCCGACAATACGCAGTTCTTCACCTATTTTTATACCTTGTTTTATCGCTTCTCGCATGGTGGCAAGGGCTATTAAATCACTCATACAAATTATAACGTTAGGGCGAGGGGAGGCACTTAACACCTCTTTGGCGGCAATGTTAGCAAAACGCTCGCTGCTTTCGGGTATATTCCAAATACGGTCATCAGCTACTGTAATATTTGCCTCACTTAAAGCACGTTGATAACCCCGTAAACGTTGGTGCGAAATAGATTGCCCCGTTTCAAATTCGTGATGCTCGTATACGCGGCATAACACGTTTTCATCAAGTAACCTTAAGCCTAAAATAGCGACTTTATCGCTTTGATTTTTTAAAACATGCTTGGCTATTTCGTAACTTGCTTGCTCGTTATTAATATTTACAGAGGCATTGCGGGCTATATCAAAATCAATAGTGACCACATGTTTAGAGACCGTTTTTAACTGCTCTACTAATGCGTTATTACGAGGGCGGCCATAACAAATAAAGCCATCAACAAAGTCGACCACGCTGTTAAGGTTATCGCTATTTCCTGAAAACAATAAAACATTAATGCCGTTTTTTTCAAGCACCGAGGTTACACCCCGCATAAAGCTACTGGCCACAGGGTCCGACACCATATATTCCACACTATCGGGCAGCACTAACGCTACAATATTAAACGTACCACTGCGAAGCGATTGCGCGGCTTTATTGGGCCCGTAATAGCCCAAGGTTTTGCACGCTGCAAGAATATCGTCTCGGCGTTTAGCCGATAGCTGATCAGGGCGATTAAACGCATTAGAGACTGTTGCGTTAGATACACCTAACTCTTTAGCAATACTTTTTAGGGTCCAGCGGGTTTGCTTACTCATACCAATTCTTTACTCAATACTCATGTTAATAAACTAACATATTCAGGGCGTTAGCAAAGTAAAAAATAAGGTTTTAGCCTTAATGCCGGCACTCTTTAGGCGCAATGCCAAAGGTTTGTTTAAATACACGACTAAAGTGGCTCGCGCTATTAAACCCAACATCAAAGCACACTTGGCTAATTGTATGGCCTTGCAGTAATTGATTGCGGGCTTTTTTACTTAGGGGCTTACAACGCCACTGTAGGCTTGTTGTAATATATAAGCACAATACCAGCCGTATTCAAAACGTTAAACCTAAGCGTTTTAAATAACTCATCATTGCGTTAAAAAAGCGGGTTGTATGATACTAACTTTTTATACAAAGCGGCTCTAAAAATGTGCAGTGATTTATGCATTGTCGGATATTACTGATCTCCCCCATTTGGGTGCATTACAGCATTAACGGAGATTTCTTTGTAGTTAACTAATTGTTTACAGGAGGTTATTTGCTGGCTAAGATAAATGCATTGTAATATAGGGACATTTGTCGGTTTATAAAACGACAAATGTCGTAGACAAAGTTGTTATATCACTAAGGAAGCTCATGAGCACTGAATTAGAAAGTAGATTGGTATTTGTTGATACTTCAGCATATGAAAGTAAAAACTACCAATTTAATGAGCATGCCTTAGGCAAGCTTTGTGACTTTCTTGAATCTGAAAGACTTCACCTCCTTATTACACAAATTACGATCAATGAAATAAAAGCTCATTTATTATCAAAGGCAGAAGAATCGGCAAGGGCTATAAAGAAAATACAAAAAGAAGCTATGTTCTTAAGAAATACACCTGAACTAGCTTGTCACGGAATTTTTGAGAAAGTACAAGCCAAAGATATTTATAAAATTGCTTTAGAAAAATTTGAAGAGTTTCTTGATAAGAGCTCAGCTGAAATTGTAGATATAAAAAATGTAGATGCCTCAATTGTTTTCGATAAATACTTTAAGTCAGAACCTCCATTTGGAGGAGCAAATAAAAAATCTGAATTTCCTGACGCATTTGTGCTCGAAGCTGTAGGCAAAGTAAGCAAGGATCGAGGACATACTCTATATGTCATCAGTGATGACGGCGATATGGAAAAATATGCTGACACTTTAGATAACTTGATTCATTTAAAGAGAGTTGATGACCTTTTAGATTTAGTTGTTAGGAAAGAAGAAGAATTAAAAGAGCCAGTAAAATTTGCAGACAGTATTTTTGAACAGCTAGAAGAAAATTTAATTGAAAGCGCTAGAGAGATAATTAGCTCATCAGAATTTTACTCAGATGAAGCAAATGAGTTCGATGATGAAATTTACCAAATTGATATTGAGTCTGTTTGTATAAACCACAAAAACATAATTTCGGTTTCAGATGAAAATGTTGAGTATGAAATTGATTTTGAAATAGTTTTAAAAGCTCACTATTCAATTGCGGATTACGATCGCTCACCATGGGATCCTGAAGATAAAGTTTACATGTTTGTCCTGCATAACGATATTGTGAAAAAGCACACTGAAGTATTTTCTGCCTATGTAAATATTGATTACATGGACGGTATTAGAGCAAACGCAGAAGTTTCAGAGTTAGACTTTACTGATTCTGCATTTGAACTAAATGAAGAGAATAGTGAAACGATTAGTGTCAAATATTTAGATTTAAGTGGTGAATAAGCTGAAAATTTCAGCTTGGTGCTGCCGTGATATAACAAGTTGCTTAAACGGACAAAAAACAGTTGGCTTTTGCTCGTTCCTCGCTAATTTTAGCCAACAATTTTATTGCCGCTTAGCAAAGCGTTGGTGCTCTAGATAGTATGCAGAATATAAATCCATGGCTTTGGTCAGCTTTTGTTTTATCTCTTTCAGGAATCTTTTTTAGGTGGGTGTTTGATAATACGTTTGTGAGCTTTTTTCTTGCCGTATTGCTAGCTTTAGCGATAGTACCTTTAGTTAAAAAAATTCAGAGAAAGAATTAACAAGACGCCTATCCAAATTTGTATTTTTCGAAGCCTAGATTCTAATAGGTTAAATAAAGTAGGTGTCATCATAATTTGTTTTTTTGGGTACAAACTAATTGCCTTAAAACATAAAACTATATAACTTATTATAGTGGATACGTTTTATAAAAGTCATTTTATTTATTAGCAGGAAAGCCGAATGAACAATAAAATACTCAAATCATCTACCGCTACGTATCAAAGTGGTGTTGCAAAAGCCGATGGTAAATTTTATGTAACGCAAGGTGAGGTACGTTTTGAACCATACAATGAAAGTGCTGGTTTAGGGCCTTATACTTTTACACGAAGCGCAATTGTTAAAATTGAAAAATCAGCTGGGACAGGTGCAGGAATTTTACCACTAACAAGCGATGCAATAACAATCACTTTAGATAATGAAGATACTTATGATTTTATCATAGCAAACCCTGATGAATGGATTGGTATACTCAAGCATTAAACAATCACTAAAGCTGGCATTTAGGCATAATTATTTTAAGTGTGTGCTAAGTTAAACGGCATCAATAGTGTCCAGTTTTAACGATTAAAAAACTACAATATTAAAATTTAATAGACACCCATCCTAAATTTTGCACTTTTCTAAGTTAGCGACTAGCTTTCGTTAAATGCAAAAAATGCTTAGTTGAAACAAAATACAATCACTGTATTTTGCGCTATATGGGCCGGGGATTTTTACAAGCCCGATGTGGCTTATAACGACATTGATTGTACAACCAATGTGTTGCTTGAGCAAATAAAAGCGTTATAAAAAAGCCGCTTGTTTCAACAAGCGGCTTAACTTTCTAACTAGGGTTTAGTTTAAAATGTGTAACGGGCACCCACTGAGTAACGTGGGCCGTACTGATTAGCAAATAAGAATTGCTCTTCGTAGCGTCCGTAGCCTTCTTCGGTGGCATTATTTAAGTTTATGCCATCAAAAAATACCGTTACGTTTTCGTTTACATCGTAGTTAACGCTCATATCCCACTGGCCATACGCTTTAGCATATTGCGGTGGCGCGTCGGCTGAGCCTTGTGCTTGGCCTACACCAATTAGGTACGAGTCGCGCCATGCGTACGTAATTTTGATTGATAGGCCGTCTTTTTCGTAAAAGCCTTGAAAGTTAGCAGAGTCACTTAAACCCGTAAGCGGAGCTTGTTGATCAAGGCTTTCGCTATCAAATTCTACATCGCCATCTACAAACGTGGCATTAACACCTACACCAAAGCCGGTTTCGCCAATTAAGTGCTGAACAGCCACTTCAAAACCATCTACCGATTTGCTGTCGGTGTTTTGTGGTTGGCTTATGTTCCATACCATAAGTGGGTCATCGCTATTTGGCTCAATGACGCCATTCGCATTGCCATAACCATTGCTAATCATTTGCGCAAAAATAGCATCGGTGGTTGCTTGCTCGCCGCGCGATTCAATATCGCTAACAGCTTGTAAGTAACGCGGGCCGTTTAAAATGTCGTATAGGCCTTCAATCGTGGTTTGCGTAATAGTGGTTTGAATAAAGTTATCTACGTCTTTTTTAAAGTAACCAACAGAGGCGTAGCTGCCTTCTGCGTAGTAATACTCTAATGATAAGTCGAGATTGGTTGATTCAAACGGCAATAAATTTGTATTGCCTTGGCTACCGGTACGCGAACCAGGTTTTGGGCTGCCTGTTAAGCTACGGCCACCGGCTAAATCACCCAGTGGTGCACGCGACATAGTTTTACCCCATGAAACACGGGCTACAACGTCTTCGGTTAAATCAACACTTACATCGATTGACGGTAATAATATGTCGTAATCGCCTTGCTGCTCAAGGAAGTTATCATCGCCGCCGGCTGCATATTGCATTATCCACTCTGAGGCGCTGATCCAGTTTACTTGTTCTTCAACACGTTGGCGTACTGTGCTGGTTACATCTGTTTGCTCGTAGCGCAGGCCAGCGTTTACTTTTACGTAGTAATCGCTTACATCAAACTCCCAGCTTGATTGAATATAAAAGCTGTTTGTAATTTCTTCTACGTAGCTTTCGCTATCAATACCATCCATGTAAGCATTGGCTGCGTATGCATCGCCACCGGTTACATCAGAGGTTAAGTAAGCCATTTGGCGAGCCACTGCTTCGTCAAAATCGTAGGTGTAGTAGTAACCTGGTTGTAAGTTGCTGCCGCCGCCATCAAATTGATCTAAAAGGCCCGACGTATCGTGGCGAGTAAACATGCTATCTGGGAATATTTCTGTGTACGATGGGTTAAAACCAGGGCCGCCCACTAAGCCACTCCATGCAGTATAACCGCCGGTGTTTTGCTCAGTGCGTGATGCACCAAATTTTACTTTAACTAGGCCAATATCAAAGTTTTCGTTGTACCAAGTGGTATGTAATTGTAATTGCTCAATGTTAGATTCACCCGGTGAGTGCGTAAATTGGCTAAAGTTAGAGTCAATTTCGCCTGGCGTTAATTCGCTTGTGCCGTTTAACCAGTTAACTTGAGCACTTGGGATTTCGCCTGTGCGGTAATCGTAAATTTTGTTTGCTAGCTGATCAGAGCCTAAAATCACTTGGCCGGTACTGCCTAGCCCGTCATCGGCGCCGTTATCTGTTTCATTTTTAGAGTCATGGTAATCAAGCTCTACGTGCCACGTGTCGTTAATTTCCCACTCTAGGTTTAAACCAATAGAGCGTGCTTTTACTTCTGTGGTGCCTTTGTTGGCTGTAAACGAGGCATCGTTACCGCTAATATCGGCATAAACAGCGGTGCCGTTTTCATCAAGCTCGTAGCCATTAATATTGCTACCAAAGTCGTTCCAAATACCCCAACCAATACTTTCAGAGCCCGTAACAGCTTTACTTGCTGTGTAATCTAAGGTGGCTACAAAGCCATCAACCGGTTCAAATTGAAAAGTAACTTGGCCGTTAGTACGTTCACGCTCTACATCTTCAATAGAGTAGTTCATGTCTTTAGGGAAGTAGTAGTTACCTGATGAGTCAGTACGGTTATCAACAACGTTACTGCTATCTAATTCAGGTAAATCAACATTGGCTTGCCAACCTTGGATATTGGCGCGTTGTTTTTGAAAGTCGCGTTCTTGATGCGAAAACGAAAAACCAAAACCAAATCTGTCATCTGCAAATGTGTTGCTATAAACAGCAGAAAGCTCAGGCGTTACATCATCACCGGCTTCGTTTGATGAGTCGTGATTTGCTTTAACCGTGGCTGAAAAATTTTGACCTGGCTTTTGAAAAGGGCGCGCAGTAGAAATATTAACTGTTGCACCTAAACCACCGCTTGGTACATCGGCGCGCGCTGTTTTAAATACTTCTAGCGCGCTTACGCCTTCAGAGGCAATGTTTTCAAGGTTGTACGAACGCGTATAACCTGTGCCTGGCATTTGGCGGCCGTTTAGCGTAATTAAGTTAAACTCTGGGCCAAAACCACGTACGGTAATTTGGCTACCTTCACCGTTTGCTCGGCTCACCGATACACCGGTAATGCGTTGTAATGATTCTGCTAAATTGGTATCTGGAAATTTCCCCATTTCTTCTGCTGAAATGGCATCTACCACGCCAGATGAATCACGTTTCATATCCATAGAACGAATAAGTGAACCACGAATACCTTTTACTTCAATAACTTCTACATCAGGAGATGCTGCAGTGTCTGCCTCGGCAGCAATGGCCGTATTTAACGTGCTTGCAGCAATGATAAGAGACACAGAAGCCGCAAGTTGGCTCTTTTTAAAATTGAATGTGTTCATAATAGCTCTGCTTTATAAAATGTTGTTGTGTAGCAATAGGCGCCATGCGCCTATTGTAGTGTGTTTTTATGGATTCGCGATAATCACGTTATCTATGCGGTATAGTGCGCCGTTGCCCATATCCCACGTAGGAAATACCATGAGCACGTTTATAGCGCTAATATCTAAGCCCGCATCAAATAGTTGCCCAATAGGGAAGGTGTATGTTTGCCACTCGCCTGTAACAGGTGTTTGCCCTTCATTGCTTTGCGTTAATGCCAGCTCTACTGCGCTTGAAGCGCCAATTGATTCAATTTTAAATAACCATTGTGCATCCACGTTTGAGGGTGCTGTTATTACTTTTAAATCAAACTGTACAACGCCATTTTCTAATAGGGCTGATGCATCAAACGATACGTCTTCATCGGCTAAAAAGCCCATTACAGTAGGTGTTGCACCAATGCTAAATTGAGCCACTGCGCCGTGCTGATCATCGTCGGTTTCTGTAGTAGGTGTTGAACCACCACAGCAATCCCATATGCTCCACTGATCGGCGACTGTATCTGTAAATACGTTTAGCTCACCAGAGGCAACGGGCGCTGCATTAGGGTTGTAAATTTTAACATTATCTACACGGTAAACCGCGCCTTCACCTGCGCCCCATGCCGGAAAAATCATAAGTACATCAATTGCACTTACATCAAGGCCTGCACCTGCGAGATCTGATAACTTAAATGTATAAGTTTGCCACTCGCCAGTCACTGGCGCTTCACCTTCAACACTTTGCGTTAGTTCAAGTTCTGCAAATGAAGTTGCACCATTTGCTTCTACTTTAAATAACCACGCAGTTGACGGGTCGCTAGGGGTAGATGTTACTTTTAAGTCAAACTGTATAACGCCTTCATCTAAAATGCTGCTTGCATCAAATGACTCACCTGCACCACCTACTTCAACACGGCTGTTAAAGCCCATTACTGTAGGCTCTGCACCAATACTAAATTCAGCGGTTACACCGTGCGCTTCATCATCTACCACTTCGATAGGCGTTGAGCCACCACAACAGTCCCACATTGGCCATGCTAGGTTTTGCTCATCTTCAAAAATAGTCAGCTCTGGTGATGCGCCTAGGTTGTCTTGTGTAATTTCAACGTCGTCAATTAAAAAGGTTGCGCCTTCGCCCGTGCCCCATTCAGGAAATACCATAAGTACGTCAATTGCGCTGATATCTAAATCTAAGTCAGCAAGGTCAGAAAGTAAAAACGTATAGGTTTGCCACTGACCTACTATAGGTGCTTGGCCTTCAACGCTACTTGTAAGCGGCATATCAGCATCGGTTGAGGCTTCTGTGCTTTCAAGTTTTACAAACCAAGGTGTGTCTGGCACGCTTGGTGCGCTGGTTACTTTCATTTTAAAGCGTACGTAGCCTTCTTCTAGCATAGGTGATGCATCAAAAGGTGTTGCAGCGCCGTTTTCGTCAGTAATAAACGCATCGCGGCTAATAAAACCAACCACTGTAGGCTCACTGCCTATTGTAAATTCAACAACGTCGCCTTGCTCTTCATCACTTACAATTGCAGGTGTAGAGCCACCACAACAATCCCATGCTGGCCAGTTAGGGTTAAAGCTATCGCCAAAAATAGTTAAAGGGGTCGCAATACCGGTAGATGGCGGGCTAGGAATAGGCGCTTCACCTTCAAGTAGGGCATCGTCTAGGCTGTCGTAACCTGGGCGAATAGTTTCACAGCCTTTGCCGGTATCTGGGTTTGATGCACATTGATAAACGCGCACGTAATCAATTGCAAAAGTTTGACCGTTTTCAAATGCGCTGGCATCGATACCTAACTCATTTACATTTTCTGGCCAGTCGCCGCCTACGGCTAAATTTAACAATAAGTGAAAGTCTTTATCGTAAGGCGCGCTGTCCCAATGGGTTTCAAGCTCGCCAGAACCTTGTTCAAAATACTCGGCAAACCAACCGCGATGTTTCAAACCTGCCGCTTCGCCTTTGGAATTATATAATACTTCTGATTGGCGCTGTGTGGCATATAGGTAGCCATCAACGTACCAGCGTATTTCACCTTCTTGCCACTCTACTGCGTAAGTATGAAAGTCATCTGCCGGGTTAGTATCTTCAGGAAATTTGTACTCTTGGCCTGTGTAGCTGTTATCTGGCCATGCGCGGCCATAGTGCAATGTGCCATGAATGCTTGATTCAACACCGCCATCCTCATCAGCGGTTTTTAGGTTTACTGATTCTAAAACATCAATTTCGCCAGAACGTGGCCATGTACCGTATTCTTCATCGGTTGGTAGCATCCAAAACGCAGGCCAGCTGCCTTGACCCGAAGGGAGCTTTGCACGTACTTCAAAGCGGCCATAAGTAAAATCAGCATTGTAACGGGTATTTAAACGCGCAGACGTGTATAGCTTTTCAGCGCCTTCTTCTGCAGGTAGGGCAACAATGTTAAGCACACCGTCTTGTATAAAGGCGTTTTCTTCGCTGTCGGTGTAACATTGCTTTTCGTTGTTACCACCGCCATCGCAGTTTAATTCAAAGTTCCACTTGTTAGTATCAATGGTTGAGTCTTCAAACTCGTCGCTCCATACTAACTGCCAATCTGAAACTGGCTCAGAAGCGTCGATATTTTCAAAATTAGATGTTGTGGCAGAGTCGCCACCACAGCCAGCTAAAGACGCTAACGAAATAGCAGCCAGTAAGCGAGCAATGTGTGTTTTTTCAATGTTCATAGCTGAACCCCGGTTTCACAGATTGTTGTCAGAATGTGTGTTTATACTTATTTAAAAGAACTCTATTTATTCATTGTAAGCGCTTACATTTTATATGTGTTTTTGTAAGCGCTTACAAATAATATTGCGCAGCAAGTAAATGGTCAACATATTTGTTTATTATATTTACATTTAGTTTACGGTAAGACCAGTTTACCAAATTGAGTTTTTAATAGAATAGTGTGTAAAATTAGTGGTTTAAAATTTCTTGGTAGGTTTTTTAATTAGCTAATATGCAACATTTTAAAGCGCGATAAGCTGAGCTAGCATGTCGCTATCTGGGTTTTTAATCGGTACATTTATAAGATTCTAACGTGTTATTTTGCCAGCTTATGGCGTATAAGCTGGTGCTATATAGCACCAGGCTATTTATTTTTAAAAGGCATGATTAGCAAGCCCCACAGCGAGGCGTTTTGCTGCGGGTTAGGGTATTCTTTTAAGCCTATATCTATATCGTTATCGGCTTTTTGCGCTTCATTTTTGTAACTGCCAAATAGTTTGTCCCACCATATAAGGCTAAATCCGTAGTTTGAATTGGTTTCGCTCACGCGTTGGCTATGATGAATACGATGCAGTATTTGGGTCATTAAAACTAATCGAAGTGGTTTTTCTATTGCTTGTGGCAAGCGTATATTTGCATGATTAAATAATGCTAAACCATTAAGTGCTATTTCAAATATTAATACTGCAATAGCGGGTACACCTAAAGCGGTTACGGCAATCAATTTTATAAGTATGCTGAGTACAATTTCGATAGGGTGAAAACGCAAACCTGTGCTGGTATCTACATGGGCATCGGCGTGGTGTACACGGTGCAAGCGCCACAAAATAGGCACCTGATGAAAAAGCCGGTGCTGCCAATAAATAAGTATATCAAGCAGTAACATGCTTAAAATAATAGCAACAATACTTGGTGTGGCTATTTGATTAAATAAACCAATACCGTGCTCTTGGTTATAAAGCGCTACGGCGGTTAAGCCTATGGGCACACTTAAGCGGGCAATTAGTGATGAAGCAAACACGAGTCCAAAATTAGCAAACCATCGGGTGTTGTTTTTTATAGGCGATTTACGCGCAGGCATACGCGATTCTAGCAGCATCATAATAACCAAAATGCTAAAAAAGAACCCTAAACGCCACCAAATTTCATTACTCATTGGCTTGTGTAACCTCATCAGCTTCTTGGCGTTTTAACGTATTATAACCACCATGTATACGTGTAAAAATAGTAATAGCGCACGCAGTAGCAAAAATACTTGCCATTATGGCAAAGTGCTGCGGCCAAATACAAAAGGCAATAAACAACGCTATGGTTTCTGTGCCTTCGGTTAAACCATTTAAATAGTAAAAGCTTTTGTATTTAAACTGGGGTTTTTCGAGCTTAAATTTTTCGGCGGCTATGGCAAAGGCTAAAAAGCTTGAGCCAGTGCCTATAAAGGTGGCCAGTAATATGCTACCTGCAATGGCGTTTTGCTCTGGGTTTGCCAAAATAAAGCCAAGCGGAATTGCCGCGTAAAATAAAAAGTCGAGGGTAATATCTAAAAAACCGCCAGCGCTTGAACTTAAATTTGCATGGCGTGCCAATGCGCCATCTAGCCCATCTAAAATACGATTTAAAGCAATAGCCGTCAACGCTGCGTACCACATTTCAAACGCAATTAATGGCACAGCTAATAGCCCTATTAAAAAGCCTGCCACAGTAAGTTGATCGGGCGTTATACCGCGCTTGTGCATTAATGCTACAACAGGGGTTAACAGTGGCTTTATTACCGGTGTGATGTATTTGTCTAACATGCTTGGTGCCTTGTACTTTTTGTGTGTATTTATTTGGCTAAATGTAAGGTGACCAGTTTGCCGTTTGCAGCCTCTGCATCGCTATGATCGTGGGTTACCATAATAGCGGGCAATTTATGCTCACGTATTTGGCTAAATACCAGCTCGCGCGTATCTACTCTTAACTGGGTGTCGAGCTTGCTAAAGGGCTCATCAAGCAAAATAGCTTTTGGCTCGCTTAATAGCATACGCAGTAAAGCAACGCGGGCTTGTTGCCCACCAGAGAGATTGTCGGGGTGGCGATTAGCCATGCCTTTTAATCCCACTTGTTCAAGCGCGTGCTCTATTTTTTCAAGGCGCTGTTTTTTATTGCCTTTAGGCATAGCAAAGGCAATGTTACCACTTACCGATAAATGCGAAAATAATAACGCATCTTGATAAAGCACACCTATGTGGCGTAAATGTGCGGGCAAGTTATTAATATTTTCACCGTTAAGCCACACTTCGCCATTTGCCCTAAAACCAGCGGGTAATGTGCCGGTAAGCCAATTTAATAAACTTGATTTACCACTGCCTGATGGCCCCATAATAGTAAGTATTTCGCCGCCTTTTACCAGCTCGTTTAAGCTTAGTAATTGCTGGTTTTGACGATAAAGCTGACAATTTTTAATCTCTAAAGATGACTGCATTAAAAACCTTTTAATTTATGGGTTAGCGATGGGCGCTTTTAAAAAAGTACTTTGGTAACACCCACGCCAGTATAAAGCCTATGAGTGGCAATGCCATTTGCATAATGGCATACACCGCACTGGTACGCCTACTTGCGCCATTAGCAAGGGTAACCGCTTCAGTTGTTATGGTTGCAATGCGTCCGCCACCGGCTAAAAGTGTAGGTAAATATTGGCCAAAACTAATGGCCAAACCAAGTGCCGCCGCAATTAAAATAGGGGCAAATAACTGGGGTAATTTTACGTGTAAAAACACTTTGCAGGGCGTTGCGCCAAGGCTTGCTGCTACATGAGCAAAGCGAGGGTCTAATCGTCTATAACTGCTCGCAAGCGATAAAAACACATACGGTAGTACAAACAATAAATGGGTAAATACCACATTTAAAAACGCCGCTTGGTTATTTACTAGTTGTTGCAGCCACACTAGGCCAAATAAAAACGCAATACTTGGTACAAGCAGCGGTAAATAAATAATTAAGCTGGTAAAGCGCGACATAGGTTTTGCACTTAACTGCTCTGACTCTAAGCATAAAAGCGTAATAATAATGGCAAATAACGTAGTAACTAGCCCTATAGCAAGGGTATTAAAAAGCGGGTTTTGCATTTGCATTAGCGCACTTTTAAAGTGAAGTAGCGTGAGCTGCTCGGGCAGTGCCGCCGGAAAACGCCAAAATCCGGCAACCGACCACATAATTAAGCCAATTAATGAAAGCAAAATAAAGCCAATTACAAATACTGTTAATACGGTTGTTATTTTTTGCCAATAAACACCGCCATATTCTCGCTCGCCATTGGTGAGTAAATCACTAAATAATGCTTTTATGGTTTTTTCGCCGCCAAGCCAAAGAGCGAGTAAACCACCAGTAAGTACAAACTGTAATAATGCCCCTGCAGAGGCTTTAATGCGCAGATTTAAATCTACATCGTTAAACCAATGCATAATAGCGACAGCCAAGGTGGGTGGTGTATTTGGCCCCAGAATAAGTGGCATTTCTACACTTGCACTGGCATAAGCCAATACGGCTAAAATGGGTAGGCGCAATAATGGGTAAAGGCTTGGCAGTATCACTTTAAAAAAAGCAGTCATAGGGCAGTAGCCTAAATTAAGCGCTACTTTATGTTGTTGGCGCAGTTTTTTGCCAAGCTCAGGTTGGGCAAGCACACCTAGCGCCATTAACAGTAAAAAAGGCAGCTCTTTAAGGGTTAAGCCTAAAATTATACTAATACCAAACGCGTCATGCGGAAACATGCCGTTAGGGGCAAGTTCCCATCCACTAAACCAAGGCGATACTAACCGCGAGATCATACCCGAAGGGGCTATTAAAAAACCTACGGCTATAGCGGCTGCTGCGTGGGGTATTACCAGTATTGGGCTCAGTAAACGCTGAATACGGTTAAGCCACGGGCTATTAAAAAATGCCGCTAAAATCATTAACGTAATGAAAAAGGCAAGTAAGGTGCTTATTAATCCGGTGCCAACACTTAGCATAACCATGTGCGTAAGGCCGGGTGTTTGCATAAGCATAGTAAAGCCATGTAGGCCAAGTGTTGTATGTTCAAGTACCGGCGCATAGCCAAAAGCGGGTAATAGCACGCTAATTAGGCCGCCTATTACCGGTAAAATTAGCAATGCCAGTAAAAAGCGTGGGCTTAATTTAACTAATTTACTAAACATATCGGCGCTTTTATGTGGTTTAAGCGCTGGGCTTGCTGCTAACTTATTTGAAACAACACTCATTGGCTTACTCCATAACGCGCTTGCCAACCTTGCATAATCGCGCTTACCCAGCTTGGGTGTGGCTCACTTAGTGTGCGTTTAATACTATTTAAAGGCAGCGCGCTTGGATGTGGTTGCGTTGTTTTAAATAAGGCTTGTTGCTGTGGTGTTAGCGTTGATTGAATAAGTACACTTTTATCGCCCCATATAGGCGCTTTTTGTTTTTGAGCTTGCGCCTCTGGGCTTAATAAAAAATTAGCCACTAACTGCGCACCTTGCTGGTGGCTTGCATTATAAGGAATAGCCACAAAGTGGGTGTTACTTAAACTGCCATCTTGCATTGCATAACTGCGAATACTTTTTGGTAAATCATAACGTTTAACGGCGGCGGGTACTTCGGGCGCTGAAAACGTAAACGCGATGCTTAGCTCGGTGTCGCCTACTAAACGGCGCATTTGCGCACCACTTTGCATAAAATGACTGCCATCGCGCCAAAGTGTTGGGTGCAGTTTATTTAAAAAATCCCATAATGGGCTTAATACTTGGGCTGTATTTTGTGCTGTAGCAGGCTGATTTAACTGCGCTTTAAGTGTATCATCACTTTGTTGATGTAGCATAACAAGCGCGTATTTTAAAAAGCTCATGCCTAAAAAGTCAGGCGGTTTGGGGTAGCTAAAACGCCCCGGATTTTTTGTGCTCCAGCTAAGCAATTGGTTTAAGGTTGTTGGTAACGTGTTATTTGCAGTGCCGTCAATTGCTAAACTGTCGTAATAAAAGGTGAGCGATGCTTGGCCCCAAGGTGCTTCCATTCCATTAGTGGGTATTCCAAAATCAAAATTAACCGCAGGGTTATTACTAGGGTCGGTGTAGCTAAAATTAGGCAGCTTATTAGCCCATTGTTTAAGTAATAATGAGTGCTCGCTCATGGTGGCAAAGTTAGCACCGTTTATCCAAATTAAATCTACGCTGCCTTTATCGTTATTGTTTGCTGATTTTTCGGCCAGTACCCGGCTTACTGCTTCGCTGGTATCACTTAGCTTTACATGTACTAAATTTATGTTGTATTTGGTTTTTACTTGCTGCGCAGCCCATTGAATATACGCATTTATTTGCGCATCACCACCCCAGGCATAAAAATAGACGCTTTGGTTTTTGCCTAAGCTTTCAATTTGCTGCCAACGGCTTTGTAATTGTGTACTTGCTAGGCTTTTAAAGCTAATAACAAGGCAAATGCAAAACGCGACACAGCACACGCTGTATCGCGATAATGTTTGCCAACATTTATTGGCGAGCATTTAAATCCCAGTTGTAGTCTAAAAATTTCACTTTCATGTCGTTATTTTTAAGCGCTTTTTGCTGAGCGGGTATCAGCTTTAGTGCTTTTGGATATAGCAAAAAAAACTGCTGCAGCGTGTTTGCGCCTTTAAAGCCTTGTTCAAAATCATCGCCGTACCACTTAAATATTGAAGACACACTTAGCGTGTTATCTTGCGCTATGTTACGGGTCATGTCTGATAAAAAACGCACCGTTTGCGCTTGCAATTGGCTTTCTAAATCAGTGGCTGTGTAGGCTTCTTCACGTAGTGCTGGGCAGCCAATACTTGCGCAATTTACAGCAAAGTGAATACGTGGGTCGTTGTATTTACCACTGCCACGTATTAAACCATGCTCTATATCATCAAGGCTGCGAGTTTTACCAAGTAATGGTACAAACTCTTTGCTCCATGGTGAGCTAAAAAAACTGCCTAAATCTTTAATTGATTTAAGGTTTGGGTATTTTGTTAATATAAGCTCAACAGTAAAGGCGTTATACGCGTTGATTAAAAACGCCAGCTGTTTAGGTTTTTCCCATGTATCAAACTCATTTTGCGTAACCGCCGATAACGAATCTAAATAGGTTTTAAGCTCGCTGTGCTTAGCTTTAATTGCAGCGTAATCAACTTCTGTGCTGTGGCCATGGTTAATAGCTACAACATGGTTGTTTAATAATGTATTCCAGCTGTCGTGTATGTTTTGAGCGTTGCTTGCAAACGATGTTGCAAACAAAGCCGACCCTAACAATAGTGCTTTTAAAGGTGTTTTAAACATATTAGCCTCTGCGCCATGTGTGGTATTTTTCAAGCATGTTAAGTACTTTTTCAGGTGCATGAGCGCGTTTCCACTCGCCTGCTGCGTACTTATTACCTTCAGCCCAAGTTGGGTAGCTGTGAATTGTGCCTAGTATTTTGTTAAGGCCTAAACCGTGTTTCATTGCCAGTACAAACTCAGCAATTAAATCACCAGCATGCTCAGATACCACAGTAACACCGAGTATTTTGTCTTTGCCTTTTGGTGTAATTACTTTGATAAAGCCTTTGGTGGCGCTGTCGGTAATGGCGCGGTCTAGCTCTTCAAATTCAAAGCGAGTGATCTCGTAGTCTATGCCTTTATCAATAGCGTCTTGCTCGTTTAAGCCAACACGTGCTACTTCAGGGTCAATAAATGTGGTCCACGGAATAACACGGTAATCTACTTTAAACTTTTTAAGATTACCAAATAAGCCATTTACTGCTGCGTACCAACCCTGATGAGCGGCTACGTGCGTAAACTGATACGGGCCTACAATATCGCCCGCGGCAAAAATGTTAGGGTAAAGCGTTTCAAGGTATTCGTTAGTTACTACAGTACGGTTTGTTTCTATGCCGAGTTCTTCAAGGCCGTAGCCTTTAAGGCGAGCGCTTCGGCCCACAGCACATAGGAGCTCATCGTATTCAATATCGATTTCGGTATCGTTATGTTTTACCACAATGAATTTTTTGCCATCGCGCGCTTCACAGCGAAGTGCCTGATGCGAGGTTAAAATGTTTACGCCGCTCTCAGTAAGCGCTTCGTGAGCAAAGGTAGACACTTCTAGGTCTTCTTTGATCATAATGCGTTCAGCCATTTCAATTTGCGTAACATTTGAGCCTAAGCGTGCAAAGCTTTGTGCAAGTTCACTACCAATTGGACCACCGCCAAGTACAACAAGCTTTTTAGGTGCTTCTTCAAGCTCAGCAAATTTAGTCCATAATGTATCGCTTGTTACATAGCCTGTTTCTTCAATACCAGGTAATGGCGGTACAAATGGGCGTGCGCCAGTGGCAATAACAATAGTACGGGCGGTTAATGTTTGTGTGCCACCATCGTTAAGTTTAATTTCTACAGTCCACGGGTCTAATAATTTACCGTAGCCTTTTACAACATCTACACCTAGGTTTGTGTAGCGCTCAACGCTGTCGTGTGGGGCTACGTCGGCAATGACTTTATGTACACGTGCCATTACTTTTTTAAACGAAAACTGCGGCGCCATGTTTTCTAAGCCGTAGTGTTCACCATGGCGAATTTGCTCGGCAATTTTAGCGCTTTTAATAACAGCTTTACTTGGCACACACCCGTAGTTTAAACAGTCGCCGCCCATTTCGCCGGCTTCAATAAGGGTTACTTTGGCTTTAACTGCTGCTGCAATGTAGCTTGTAACTAAGCCGCCAGCACCTGCGCCAATAACAATCATGTTACGGTCAAACTTTTTAGGTTTAGTGTAATTTTTGTATACGCGACGTTTTTTAAACACGTTTAGGATTCCTTTGGCAATGAATGGGAACACACCCAATAAAGCGAACGATAAAATAAGATCTAACGATAAAATGCCTGATAAGCTTTCAATTTGCGCAAGTTGCGTACCCGCGTTTACAAATACAAATGTACCTGCAAGCATGCCTACTTGGCTCACCCAGTAAAAGGTCCACGCTTTAATTGCAGTAACACCCATTAATAAGTTAATTAAAAAGAACGGAAATACTGGCACTAATCTAAGTGTAAATAGGTAAAAGCCACCTTCTTTTTCAACGCCTGCGTCAATAGCGTCTAATCGCTCAGGAAAACGTTGTTTAATTGTATCGCGCAGTAAGTAACGCGATACTAAAAAGGCAAGCGTAGCACCTACAGTTGAGGCAAAAGAGGCTACAAGTAAGCCTTCAACTAAGCCAAATAACGCACCTGCGGCTAATGTTAATATTGCCGCACCCGGTAAAGAGAGAGCCGTTACTACTACGTACAGTAAAAAGAAGCCACCAAAAACCAATAATGGTGATTGTTCTTTATATTGGTTAAATTGCTCCATAGAGCCTTTTAAGCCTTCAAGCGTAAGTAACTGGTGTAAATTAAAGTGAAAGAACATGCCTATTACGACTGCTGCAATCAATATCAAAAATAGTTTTTTTATCATGTTCTCTCTCTTAAAACGTTCTTAAAAATTATGTGAAAGTGTTAGTTTTGCGTTAATTGGTAACTCTGGAAAAGCCAGCGTTGCGCCAAAGTAACCACCTTCAAATACTGGGCGCCAGTTTTTTTGATTAGTGACGTTGTTTACATCTAATCGCAACTTAGTGCTAGGCGTAAATGCGTAGCTAGTATTAACGTTTAGTGTGTATTGATCACGAATTTTAACTGTTGCCAAAAAGTCTAATGGGTAACTCTTTGTATATAGACCTGAAAAACCCATTTGCCATTTCGAATTAATTGAATAATTTCCGTTAAAACTGAACGACTGCTCAGGAATGCCCTGAACTTGGCGGTTTGAAGGTGCAAACGCGGTAAAACTTGGCGCGCCAACACCGGTACCTGCAATAATATCTGGACGCGAATTGTCAAACGCATCGATTACTTGAGCAGAGTCTTGGCTGCTTGCAGAATTGTCGTAACGAGCATCTATGTAGCTATAACCCGCACTTAGCCAATAAGGGTAAGCATCGTAAAATATTTGGCTTTCAAAACCTGTAGTACGAATACCTGTATTGCTGCCGTCGCGATTACGTAAACTGCGGCGCTGGCTAAATACCGCGCCATCAGCGTACCAATCGCTGTCGGTTGGGGCGTACTTTAAGCCAAACTCGACTAATGTGTTTTCGGTAGCAAAATTTTGTGCGCTAATGGTGTTATCGCTGCCAAGCGATGTACCGCCAGCCATACTGTTTGATGTTGCTTCGTTATAACTTGCTGCACCGTAAGTGGTATAGTCGGCATTTATTTTGTAGTTAAAGCTAACTTGGCCAGAATGCAGGGTTTCGTTAATGCTATCGCTTGCAGCAACTTGGCCTTGTGGTGCAATAGGGTCGTTTGCTTCTACATCGTAAAAATCGATGCGGTAACCCACACTAGTATGAAGTTTATCGCCCCAATCTGAATCTTGTTGGATTGCAAGCCCGGTTTGCCATGAACGTGAGTCGGTGGTGTCTGATAAGTTAAAGTCGCCGCTGCCATCGTTATCTAAATCGTATTGGCCACCAGGTGATACAAATACACCTGGGCTTAGCTCTACTAAACGCGCTTTTTGTGCATCGGTTAAAGGAATGCGACGGTTTGAAAGTGGGCCAGTTAAATCAATTGGTAAGTCGGCCTCGGTTGTAAATTGGCTGTAGCCAAGTACTTTGTTATAGCGTACGTCAAAAGCAAAAATTGTTTGCTGGTCGCTATTCCATCTGTAGGTAAGTTCAGTGCGGTTTTGCGCTGTATCGGCGCCGTCTATAATTTCTACAAAGCTGTTTTGGGCTATTTCTTCACGCTGTAAATGCTGAAAATACGTAATGTTTTTAAGTGAGGCATTAGCGCTTAGCTCACGCTTATAAATGCTGTGAATTAAGTAGGTTGTTGCTTCGTTTTGGTTATCAGGGTCGGTAAGTACGGTGCTGCGATCTATTTTTACTTGCCCAGTAGGCGACACAATAGAACCCGCTGCGGGTACGGTACTGCCATTTGCTTGCACGCCTTGGCCGGTAATATAAAGGCCATCATCAATTAAGGCTTGGGTAGGGCGGTTAATACCGGCGTTATCGGTAAATTCAACTTGGTATAGCTCAAAGTTAATATCCCAACTGCTTTTGTCGTCTGGTAATACCCGTAGTGCTGCAAATAAGCTGTCGCTTTTAGTGCCTGAGTAATCGTAGTAACTGCCTTCATCGAGGTGCTCGTAACTTACTCTAAGGCCAACTTTGTCTTTTATAATCGGCGCTGTGTAATCTACTTGGGCGCTGTATTGATCCCATCGTCCTGCAGAGAGCTTAACCTTACCCTTACTTTCATCTGTAGAAGCAACTTTTGAATGTAAATTTACAAAACCACCGTTACGTTGGCTTGAACCAAATAAAACCGGCGGGGCACCCTTTACTACATCTATTTGTTCTATAGAGTTGAACGATAACGGCACGCCAAAGCCATTATTACCCGCTTGGCGACGTGTACCATCTTGAAAAAGCTCACCCAATTGGCCACGAATAGTAGGTAAACTTGGCGCACCAAAGCCACTTGCAGAATAAGTGTTTGGGCTTACTGCAAGTACGTCTTGTAGGGTAGTAATATTTAGCTGCTCTATTAACTCGCTTGAAATAGGCGTGACCGAGCGGGCTATATCTTGCAGTGCTAGGTTGTCGCCGAAGGGGCCGTTAATAGTAGCATCTTTTACAGAAAGCCCTTGAGATTTAATAGTTTGGCCTGCCACTTCAATACGTTCAATCGAATCGGTATTGCTTGCAGGTTCTGCCGCATGAGCATAAAAATTAGTTGTGAGTGAAGCGGCTATAAAAAGTGCCAAATATGAATGTTTCAAAAGGGTTCTCATTTTAGTTAGTGTGAATGTGGCAATAAAGACCTGTAGCTTTGTAAATAACTTTCAGTGAATATTAATTCTTTTTGTTTTTTAGAACGAAACGTTAAAAGCTTAGCATAGAGGCAATCTTTTAATTATAAAAATTACTATACGAAATTAATGCTGAAATTGGACAGGTAAATGACTGAAAATATTTTTGTTTTTTGTGAAATAAAATTGCTTAACAGCGGTCTTGCTAGTTTCAACATTAAATTATTTAGTTTTAAGGAAATTTTATGACTGGTACAACAGGTACTGATTTTCAAAATCGTCTGCAATGGTCGCTTTTTTCACTACGTTTAGGCGTATTTATTGTAATGATTATGTGGACGTTTGATAAGTTTGTTAATCCTGGGCATAGCGCACGTATTTTTGAGCATTTTTATGGAATTAGCGGCTCTACTGATGTTGTTGCTTATGTGCTGGGTGGATTACAACTTATTTTAGTGTTGGCCTTTGTGGCAGGTATTAAAAAACGCCTTACTTATGGCGTAATTTTTGTAATGCACGGTCTTTCTACACTTTCATCTTACAACCAGTATATTGATGGCTTTAATAACTTACTATTTTTTACAGCGTGGCCAATGTGGGCAGCGTGTTTTGCACTTTACCTATTACGTGACCAAGACGTAAAACTTACTGTTAAATAATTTTATTTAAAGCAAAAAAATGGTTATAAGCCATACGGCTTATAACCAATAAGTACACAGGGGAGTGTATGGATGTCGGTTCTAATGCATTGCATCGTTATACTGATCAGCTAGGCTCTCTTTTTGACCTTCGGTTAAAGCTTTACCCGCTAACTGAAATACCTCATGTTCTTCTTCACTTAAATGATGATGCACCAAATGATGCAGCTTTTTAGCCGCAACTAACCAGGCAGATGAGCTCATTTTGGTATCTTCAAGTTGTTCAATCAATTCGTCTATTTCGTGGTGCTCTGCAACGCTGTGGCGAGCTTTTTCATGCGTTAAATCATCAAACATAAGCGGGTTATAAAAATAGCGCTCTTCAAATTTAGCGTGATCTTCTAATTGGGTTTTAAGCTCGTCCATTAGCTTGTGGCGCTCAGTTGTATCGCCGTGAGTTTGAATAAGTGCATCTACCAATTTACGTTGTTTATCGTGATCGTGACGTAGCGCTTCAAATATATTCATAACTAATCCTTTACTTGCTCTTTAATTGCTTACAAATGTTAAAGCAAGCTAAGTGCCATTTTTTAACTTGTTGTATTTAATTAACTTATATTTTTTATTTGTTCGTGGGAGTATGCGGCCTGTAAGTTTTACAAGCACGCTTATGCAATATTTTCAGGCTTTAGATCTACAGAACCTTACAAATATTTACTGGTGGTGTTTTTTATTGCAGTGATAAAGTAATAATAGTATTTAGGTACAATTTAAATACATTACCCTATTGATGCTTTAGTGTAAGGGACAGTTTAAGGGATAGCTTAGAGGACAGTTTAAGGATGAGCATAAAAATCTCGATTACAACATTGTTACTTTGCGCATTATTAAGTGCATGTAGTACAGCGCCGCATTATGGTAACAGCTTATGCAGGGAAAAAGCGGGAATGACTGGGTTAAATGGCAGCCAAACAAGCCCAGAAGTTTACAATGAATGTATGAGCGCTCAAATAAAAAAGGATGCTAAAGAGGATACTTTTTTTGATGAAGTTGCAGTGTTTTTTATTGATTTACTTATTTTGATAGCCGACTAAGTGAGCAAACTTGCAGCTATAATTTAAAACTGAAGGGTGCGTAAAATAGGATTGATTATGAAAGCATATTTAGTTTTATTATTGCTGTGTATATTTTTAACTGGCTGTGCTGCCCAGCCTTATGCGGGCTCTGCAAAGTGTATGGAGCAAGCTGATATTGCTTATGAAGCACAAACACACGAAGATGAGTCATTTAACAATGAATGCAAAGCTGCAAACGTAAATGTACCTAATAAAGCGCTTGAGAATCATGGCGTGTTAGATAGGAGTATTTTGCAAACGCTGGCTCATTTTTTAAATGGGCTTTTTAACTAAAGGTAAAGCAATGAATAAAGCGTTAAGAGCAAAAATTGTTGCTGTGTGCGATAAAAAAATAGCAGCCAAAGGCGAAAATGTAGGGCTTTCTTTTTATGCTTTTTTTGCAAATAAAAACGACAACCCAGAGCTGCTCATGCAAGCCGCAACTTGGTGGATACACACCCATAAATTAGATCACTTTGAAAAAGCCCACAAAATAAAACAATTGATTATTGATGGAAAATAACCTTGACGCCCATTTTAAATAATCATGACACCCATTTGAATAGTTGTATAAAGCGAAGACCTAGTTTGTTAATTTAAGATGGGTGTCACAGTTATTATTCTAGTAAATAACTATGAAAACCATTTATAGAATAATCATAACACCACCAAAAATAACGCTGGCACCCATGCCAGATTCAAGGATAGTTATTACTAATAACTATCCTTGGCTTTTCGCAAATTTCATTGTCTATAAATTTGTATTGGTTGACATGTAGAATGAATGCTCTACCATGGGGGTAGAGCATTCATTCTACACGGGTTAAACACTATGCTAAAACAAGAAATAGCTGCTGCGCTTGAGGTGGCTTTTAGTCAACATGGTTTTGCCGAGCCAAGCGTGGCAAAGCTGCAAAAACTCAGTGGCGTTAGTTTGCGCACCCTTTATAAATATTACCCGTCAAAGCAGGCAATGATCATTGCTGCGCTTGAGTATCGCCATAATCGCTATATTAATTTTTTACTTAAAGATGCGCCTGCACCGGGTGCTGAGGCAGTTTTGCATATGTTTGAACAGCTAAAAGCGTGGATGGTGGAATTTGCGCCTAACGGCTGTTTATCTATCAATGCGCTATCGGCGTTTCCTGAGGATGAAGCTATTAGCTTTGCGGTGCAAACTCATAAAAATGACGTAAAAAAACTGTTAGGTGCGCAAGGCTTAAATCCATCATTGGCTAGTAGCTTGTTTTTGCTGCATGAAGGAGTGTCGAGCGCGTGGCCAGTTATGGGCGATGAGGCGGTTACATCAGCAAAAAACAGTATTCTTAAATTAATATAATGGAGCAACCAATGGCAAATTTACCTAGTACAATGCATGGCGTACAGCTTACGGAGCATGGTGATTTTGATGTATTAAAGTATGCAACTAACTTACCGTTGCCAGCGCTTGCACAAACCGATGTACTTATAAAAGTTATGGCGGCAGGTGTTAATAACACCGATCTGAATACCCGCACGGCGTGGTACGCTAAAAAACAAAGCAGTAAAGACGATGCAAGTTGGTCTGGTGATGCGTTTTTTTTTCCGCGCATTCAAGGTGCAGATGTATGTGGTGTAATAGTAGCCGTAGGTGAAAGTGTTGATAAAAGCCGTATTGGCGAGCGTATTTTAGTTGAGCCATGTTTAGTAAAAGCTAACGGCGAAACACTAAAAGCACCGTGGTATTTTGGCTCAGAGTGCGATGGCGGATTTGCACAGTACACTGTAGTTGATTCAATCCATGCTTATACAATTAATAGTCGCTATAGCGATGTTGAGCTGGCGTCTTTTCCGTGCTCATATTCTACAGCCGAAAACATGTTGTACCGCTCAAACCCACAGCCAGGGGAAACTGTTTTAATAACGGGAGCCTCCGGCGGGGTTGGCTCTGCGGCTGTGCAATTAGCCAAAGCGCGTGGTGCGAGTGTTATTGCAATTACTAGTAAAAGTAAGGCGCAGCAGTTAAAAGATTTAGGTGCCGATAAAGTGGTACTACGCGAAGATGATTTAATTCAAGCGTTAGGTAAAAACAGTGTTGATGTTGTTATTGATCTGGTAGCTGGCGAGCAATGGCCAAAGCTACTAGAAGTGTTAAAACCAAAAGGGCGTTATGCGGTGTCGGGCGCTATAGGCGGGGCGTTAGTAGAGCTTGATATACGTACTTTGTACTTAAAAGATTTAACGTTTTTTGGCTGTACAGTTATAGAGCCTGAGGTGTTTAAAAGTTTAGTCAACTTTATTGAACAAGAAAAAATTAAACCTATTGTGGCGCAAACATTTCCATTGAGCGAAATAGTTACAGCGCAAAAAGTGTTTGCACAAAAACAACACGTAGGAAAAATTGTACTAACTATCCCCCATAGCGAATAGCACGTTAAACAACACAGCCCGTTACAAAATTAACGGGCTTTTTAGTGGCAACAAGCTTATAAGCTTTTTTTAGGCGGTAAAGCCACGTTTGCAAATATAAGCCCCGCCACAAGCGACATAAATATTAAAAATGTTTGCTGGCCTATATGCTCGGCATAAACAAAGTCTTGGCCTTCAATAAGCGAGTTTAAGCCAATATAAGTTTTACTGCCGGGTACCAGTACAATTAAGCCTTGCATGGCAACAATGGAAGCTGGGGCATTTGCAACGCGATTAAATAAGTTACTAAACACACCAACTGAAAGCGCACCAACAAACGTGCCTAACGTGTAGTCAAGGTACATAGCCGAACCAATACTCGTGCCATAGGCTATAAAGCCAGAAGCGATTGACCATCCTGCATGTTTAAGCTTGGTTCTAAATATCACTATTAAGCTACTACAAAGTAAAAATATAGCCAGCCACGCCGTCCAACGCGGAAGTGGCTCGGGCTGTACAAAGTCGGTTTGGCCAAACAGGGCAAAGCCAATGCCTATGCCAATAAAGGCGCCAAAGTACAGTTTAAATAACAGCATGAACGAGTCCATAACCCGCGCCGTACCCGACACCAAATGCCTAGCGGCAAGCTCTGCTAAACCAAGGGCTAGTGCTAAACCGGGTATAAACACAATAATGGCTGAAAGCACCACTAACCGTATATTTATATCGGGCGAAATATACACACTTACCGCACAAGCCAACACAGCCGATACTATAGCAACAAGAGGCTCTAGCATGTGAGCAACTCGCTTAGAGCGGTTTGACCACAGCACAAACGCATACACCACTAAAGTGAGTAACGCTGACCAAATAACGTCTGTCCAGCTGGTGCCCATTAGCATGGCAAATGCACCACCCGATGTTGCAAAAGCTATACCGGTTACAAGTTTATTGTAAGGGTTTGGCATGTCGTAAATGGCATCAAGCTGCGCATCTACTTCTTGTAATGTGAGCTTGCCGTCAAGCATCTGATTTACTAAGTCGTCGGTATCGGCAAGTGAGCCTAAGTCGTGATCGCCTGGGTCTACACGTGCCACGTGGGTGTATTCGTCTTCGTGGCCATCAGTCCAAATTACAAACGTTACTGAAGTAGGCGACATAACAAAAGACGATTTAAGTCCTAAGTAAGTGGCCACTTCCATTAAGTGTGCTTCTAGGCGGTACGCAGGGGTGCCGTACTTATGAAGCATTTTACCTAATTTAACGATAAATTTGCGTTTTTCAGTAAAGGTTGCAGTTTTCAAATCTTGTATGGACCAATGTGTAAATAAATTAGCTAAAAGTATAGGCTAAAACGCCCATTTGTAATGGGCGCGATTTTAAACACAAATCTGTAGGAGTCTAGTCATTTTTAATCTAATTTTTTATTTTTTTCAGCAATCCATTGCGCCATATACTGCGTACTGCGCATAGTATGGTGTTTTAACATTTGTCCGGTGAAGTTTTTTTCCCTATGAGCTGTTAAATCGCTGCTTATTGCATCTATTTTATTAATGAGCGCCGCGCTTAATTTTACTTTGTCGTAGAGTGTATTAAGTAGCGTGTTACCCGCTTGTTGAGCGTGTTCAAAATCAGTTTGATTGTTGTAAAGCGCAACGGCTGCATTTGCAAAATCGTCAATATTATTAGCCACTTTACCAGGCCATGGTAAATCGTTATGCATTCCCTCTGCGCCAATATTAGTGGTAACGCTGGGCGTTTGCATTATCATGGCTTCAAGTAACTTGCCTTTTATACCCGCGCCAAAACGAAGGGGCGCTAAACACACGCGTGCGCTTTGCATTACCTCATAGGCGTCATCGGCCCAGCCTTTTATTAAAAAGCCTGTTTTAGGGTTATTAAGAGCGGTTGCTTTTGGGGGCGGGTAAGAGCCATAAATGTGTAGCTCGGCTTTTGGTAGTTGCTTACGAATTAATGGCCATATTTTTTGTAAGTAAAGAACCGCATCCCAGTTTGGGGCGTGTCTAAAGTTACCTATGGTCATAAAGTGTGCGCGTTCATCAAAGCGCTTAGTGGTTTTAGGTAATGCACTTAAATCGACCATAAACGGTAAATGGTGTAATAAGCTTGGTTCGACCTTAAATACACTATTGAGTAACTCCATTTCGAAGCTTGAAATAATTAAGCTGAGGTCGCAGCGCAAAATTGCGGCTATTTCGCGCTTGGCTATGTCTGAATGTAAATCGCTGGTGGTAAATTCACGCTCGCCTTTGTGCGCTTCGTGGCGCGCATTGCGTAGGCATTGTAAATCTTCGGTATCGAGGATTTTAATGGCATTCGGGCAGTGTTTATCTACACGCCAGCCAAATTGCTCTTCCATCATAAAGCGGTCAAACATCACTATGTTTGGGTTGTACGTTTTAACGTACTCATCAAAGCTTTCGCAGTTTAGGGCTATGCTTTGGCTCGTTATACCAAAGTCGTTTAGGTTAACCATGTGCTCGGTGCGCTGTGCTGGGGTGGCAAATTCTACTTGCCAATTTTGCGCTTTAAACGCGGTTAATAACGACATCATGTGCGTACCCGCAGCAGACGAATTTGGCTCTGGCCATACGTAACCAATTACCAGCACTTTTTTCATTACGGTGTTTCTCTAATTTGTAGGTTTACATTTACCAGTGTTTTTACTGGCGCAGTGTGTGTTTGTAGTTGCTCTTGCAGCACTAAAATACTGCGCTTAGCAAGCTCTTGGGTGTTTATACTGGCGCAAGTAAAGCGCGGTTGCATTTCGGTAATATCAGGAATATGCAAGCAACTTACTATATTGTTTTTTAAATGCGGGGCGGCGGCTAAAACGCCATACGCAATTATATTGTTAGCGCATACAACCGCATCAATACTCGGCTTATTAAGTAATGTGTTATTAAATACTTGCTTTGCATGTAATGGAGTGTTTTTTGTGCACGTAATAGCTGGCTCGGGGATTATATTGTGTTTTTTACACGCACTATTAAAGCCGCTTAATAAATCCTCTGTCGATAAGCTTTCATCACCCATAAACAGTATGTTTTTAGGCGACTCATTAATTAGCTGTAATGTAACTATATGGCTTGCTTTAGTGTAGTCGGGTAAAACACATGGAGCTGAGCTGTAAGTTACTTCGTGCATTAGGCTAATAACGGGGTGGGTGGCTGCAAGGTTGTCGAGCCACTGCGCACAGGTGTTAGCCACAGGGCACATTATAAATGCAGCTACTTTGTATTCTTTTAAATTATTTATTAGCTGCGTTTGGCGATCTACGCTGTTGTTACTACTAACAATAATGGCTTGAAAAAAAGCCTCGCTTAATACTTGCTCTATATTTTTAGCAAGTAATGCCATAAGCGGGTTTGTTAAATCATCAATTACAACAGCCACTAAGTTTGAACGACCAGAGCGCATTGCTGCAGCATCACGGTTATAAACATAACCTAGCTCATTAATTGCGTTTAACACTTTTTGTTTGCTTTTAGCGGCTACTTTATTGCTTTGTGTAAGCACTAACGACACGGTCGACTTTGACACACCCGCACGGTGAGCAACATCAAAAATAGTGACCGATTTAGCTTTGTCAGGCATGGTATTTTAAGCGCGCAGTAATGAGTAAATAGCTGCGTAGTGTAGCGTATATAATGCAATTAAGTCATCTTTTAGCGCTGTAATTTAAAGCTTAATACTTTATGAACAGGTCAAAACATGTTTATATACCTTTTATAATCTTAAAAATAACAAAAGGATAAAAACATGAACGCATTTAGGCTGTTAGTTGCCTTTATTTGTTGTGTTGTAATAATGCCAAACAGCTATGCTGAGCAAGGTTATCAAACACCTTCGCCAGAGCTTGCTGCCGTGGTAGATGCCAAATTAGCACCTACAAGTTTTTTATCGAGCGATGGCCAATGGCTGGCTCTGTTTGAACGTAAGCGTGTAGTAACACTAGATGAGCTTGCCAAAGATGAGCTTAAACTTGCAGGTATAAAGCTTAATCCTGCTAATTTTTCACGTTCGCGTGTAAGTGCTAAATACAGCGCTGTTGAGCTAAAGCATGTGCAAAGCGGCACCGTTATTAATATTAACAATTTACCAAACGGTATTATTCGCTCGCCTAAATGGTCATCTAATAGTAAATATTTAGCGTTTGTTGTAGAGCAACAAAGCCAAGCAAATTTATGGCTTTACAGTGTAGAAACAAAACAAGCAAAAATGCTCTCAAACGCAGCGCTTAACTCGGTTATTACCGCTACGCCTTACCAATGGCTACCCGATAGCAGCGCACTTGTGGCAAATTTAGCAGTTAATATAGATAAACCCGCGTTAAAAAACAGCAGTCAAAATGTAGTGCCGGTTATACAGCAAAGTACCGGCGAAAAAGCCCCCGCGCGTACCTATCAAAACTTATTAACCAGCCCGTTTGACGAAGCACAGTTTAAATTTTACGGCCAAGGGCAATTAGCTTATGTAACGCTTGATGGCAATACACAAGCTATTGGTAGCCCAGCGTTATTTAAATCGTTTTCGGTATCGCCAGATTCAACCAATATATTAGTTGCTGCGATAAACGAGCCGTTTTCGTATCAAGTACCTTACAGCCGTTTTGCCAGTACGTGGCAAATATGGGGAATGCGCGGTTACGCATTAGCCGAGCTTGTGAAGCAACCGCTTGCCGATAACATTCCACAAGGCTATGACAGTGTTCGCACTGGCCGACGCAACTTTGAATGGCGCGCGGATCAAGGCGCTGAAGTTATTTGGGCCGAGGCGCAAGATGGCGGCGACATGAAAACCGATGTTAAGCACCATGATTATATTTACAGCTTACGTGCGCCATTTAAACGCGAGCCTAAATTATTTGCTAAAGTAGAGCGCCGTTTTGCAGGTATTGAGTGGGGGAACCAAAATGTTGCCATGCTTGTTGATTGGCGCTTTAGCGACCGCCAAGTACGCACATTTGTTATTCAACCGCGTAATGCCGATAAAAACCGCGTGCTGTTTTCAGAGCGAAGCTATAACGATGCGTATAAAGACCCAGGTAGCTTTATTTACGAGCGCAACGATTTAGGCGCTAACGTTATTAAAATTGTTGGCGGGCGCTATATGTACCTGCGCGGTAACGGCGCATCAGAGCAAGGTAATATTCCGTTTTTAGACCAGTACGATGTAAAAACAAATAGCAGCAAGCGTTTATGGCAATCACAAGCGCCATACTACGAGCGTGTTCGTGCATTGCTTGACGATGAAGGCGAGCGTTTTATAACTGTGCGAGAGTCTAAAACTGAGCAGCCTAACTTTTTTATTCGTGATTTAGATAATGATACGCTTACCCAATTAACTAATTTTGCTCACCCATACCCTGCATTTAAAGGGGTGACAAAAGAGCAATTACGTTACAAACGCGATGACGGCGTAGATCTTTCAGGTACACTTTATTTACCACCAGGCTACGACGTAACCCAAGGCCCGTTACCAGTACTTATGTGGGCGTATCCGCTTGAATACAAAGATAAAGCCGTAGCATCGCAAGTTCGCGAGTCGCCTTATGAATTTACTTACATTGGCTATTGGGGCCCAATGCCTTACCTTGCTAAAGGTATTGCCGTGTTTGACGACCCTAAAATGCCGATTGTAGGTATTGATGGCAGTGAACCAAACGATAACTTTAGAACACAACTTGTAGCAAGCGCGCAAGCTGCGGTAGATGTGTTAGTTGATAAGGGTATTGCTGATAAAAACAAAATAGCCATAGCAGGGCACTCATACGGTGCATTTATGGTGGCAAATTTATTGGCGCATAGCGATTTATTTAAAACCGGTATTGCTCGCAGTGGCGCGTATAATCGCACATTAACGCCGTTTGGTTTTCAGGGCGAAGAACGTGATTTTTGGCAAGCACAAAGTGTGTACGCTAATATGTCGCCGTTTTTTCACGCAGAAAAAATCAATGAGCCAATGCTGATGATCCACGGTCAAGAAGATCCTAATTCAGGCACCTTCCCAATGCAAAGTGAGCGCATGTACGCAGCGCTTAAAGGCTTAGGTAAAGACGCTCGCTTAGTTATGCTTCCTTACGAAGCCCACGGTTACCGCGCACGTAAAAGTTTATTACACGTACTGTGGGAACAAGAGCAGTGGTTAGATAAGTATTTGTTAAATGATTCAGCAGAGCCTGTAGAGGTAATTACTGAACCAGTGGCAAGTACAGGGCAATAGCAATAAACATAAGTAAGCAAAACGCGGCTACTTATAGCCGCGTTTTTGTTTTAATACGAGAGTAAATTAATGATTGATGTAGCAGCGCTTGCGGTTTTTATTCCTACCTTCTTTTTTGTATCTATCACCCCAGGTATGTGTATGACCCTTGCCATGACACTCGGCATGAGCATAGGTGTGCGCCGAACCTTATGGATGATGATAGGTGAGCTATTAGGGGTGGCGAGTGTTGCCGTTGCTGCGGTACTCGGTGTTGCAGGTGTAATGCTAAATTACCCAGAGGCCTTTGCTATTTTAAAATGGGTAGGCGGCGGGTATTTAATTTATATAGGCATAAATATGTGGCGAGCCAAAGGTAAAATGTCAATTAATACACAAAGCCCCAGCGATGTAAGCCGCCAGTCGCTTTTTACGCAAGGCTTTGTAACTGCCATTGCAAACCCTAAAGGCTGGGCGTTTATGATCTCACTATTACCGCCATTTATTAGTGTACAGCACGCAGTAGCCCCACAGCTTTTAGTGCTTGTTTTAGTCATTATGATAAGCGAATTTATATGTATGCTTGCCTATGCCACAGGCGGTAAAAGCCTACGCTTGTTTTTAGCACGTGGTGACAACATTAAATGGATGAACCGAATTGCGGGCAGCTTAATGGTGCTCGTAGGCATATGGCTGGCATTAGGACGTTAGTTTATTATTTATACTAAATCTAAGCCTGTTTATACTATTAAGTATAAAAATTTAAATTTTTTACAAAATGAGATGAAAGTATGAATGCTGGCTGAATGCCTTGCCAGCGTTACATTTGTAATGAAATGAAAGGTAAGTAAATAAAAAGTTCTTAATTTGTAGAGTTGCATTTTTTCATAAATTCGGTAATTCTAATTAAATGTTCAAGGAAGAATGAACCAAGTCAACAGCTTAGCTTTGTGCTTTCTTGTGTTTTTATAAGTATAGGGAAATAACCTAATGAAAAAAGCTATCTTATCTGCCATTATCTTCGCCCCCCTTTTCGCCGGTTGTGTATCAACAACAGATACAGGTACATCTGCTAATCTAGACAGAAATGCAGCCGTCGCAGAATTAACAACTCGTATGGACACACTAGGCTATTTTCACCCTGTTGAAGTGCAACCAGGGATAGATGAGTTTTTAAATATGTCCGCCATTATTTTAGAGCGTCAACGCAAGGTTATGGCCGAGTATCGTACTCAAACTGATAACTATCGAGATGTGCAAGCATTTTTATATGCTCATAAGAATTCTACACCTGAACAATTACAAGCTGCCATTGTTGAATTTGACGCAGGAGCTAAAAATAAAGACCAAGAAATTGGTCATAAAATTGCGGCTTATAATTTAGCAAATGAAGGTATTTACCAACAAAACGTTGAGCTTGCGACAGACTTAACAATTGAAATAGCTAAGTCTGCTTATATTTTGAGCCAGCATAGTACTGCAATAGCTAAAGTTACAGCTTTGCGGATGGGAGGTGATGTAGTTAGCTCTTGGTTATCAAGTGACGAAGAAAACGCCGAAAAAGAAGAAGATCCAAAAGATATAGGCACTGCACTTGTTAAAGCAAAAGATCAGCTTGCATTAGCACTTGAAGCAAACGAAATTATTGAACTTGAGCAAGCAACTATCACAGCTATAAATGAGCTTCAGCTTGAGCAAGAAGCGAAAGGCTGATGAAAACAAGCATTTTTGCTTTTTTAGTAGCATGTGTTTTTAATTGTTCTGCTCAAAGTTGGCCTGACTGGGTAACCAAATCAGATAAGAGTGATGAATATTTTACTGCAGTCGGTATTGGTGAAAGTCGCTTAGCCGCAAAGCAAGCGGCTTTAGCTGACATTACTACTCAGTTAAGCGTTGATGTAAATTCACAGCAATTACAAACGCTAAAAAAGCAAAATAATCGAGTAAATAACTATTTTGAACAAACAACGAGCCTAACAAGTTTACCGATTACATTAACGGGGCTTGAAGAGCTTAATTCGATTAACCAAAATAATTTATTTGCTTTAAAAATGGGCATAAAAAAAACGTCTTTAATAGCTAATCTTAAATCTGATTTAGAGAGACTAGAGCGTATGGACATTCCCAAAAAAAATGCAGAACAGCGATTTATATGGGCTCTCCAAAAAAGTGGAGAGCTTAATCTTGCCTCAAAAAAATTAGCTTTATTAGAGCATCTTTCTGGTTCTAAACCATTTATAAAATCAACATTAAATAAATTATTACAAGCGCATTCATTAGCGCTAGATGCGGTAGCTTGCGATGTGATTGGTGCTAATAATATTAGCCAAATAAAGTCAGCATTAAACGATGCCTTACCTCACAGCGGGTCAACACGCTTATGGGTTCGGCCACAATTACAATGGCAGTTTGCTCACACCAATGAGAAGTATCTTGCAAAAGCAAACTTAACTATTGCTCTTACTCGCAGTGTCAGCCCATTTAAAGTGCTGTTACAGCACGATATATCCGCACAAGAAAGTGCCAGCACTCAAGAAATCGCAAAACAAAACGCGATTAATAACTTAGTAAAACAAATTAAAGCGCCTGCAAGTCAGTGGCTGTTTGATAATTAGGAATAGCAATGAAATTAGTCAAAAATTTAACTCTTTCTGCACTAACTATTGCCTTATTGGCTGGTTGTAACACAACCCCAAAACAGGGAAGCACGACTCAATCTGGTACAGTAAGCAACAACGCTTCGAATACTGTAATCGCTAAAAGTGCTTATGTATTTAAAGATGCCGATATTGCAATGCCGGCCTATTTTGATACTCAAGGTTTAGAGCGTTGTACCTTCGATATTAATAGTGAAACCGATAGTTGCCCACTCAAAAAACCTATTGTACGTATGTATTTTGATTTAGCTGGTGTAAGCGGAAGTGGTATTGGTGTTGATGCAATGCGTGAGTTTGATAATCAAAATTTATTGCTTATGCTCGAAAATCAATTTGCTGGTATTAATCGCTTTAGAATCGTTACGCGTGATGATGATGCTATTTCAAAAGAACAACAATTAATTTTACAACAACAAGGTGTAGCAATAGCAGCTAAACGCGCTGAAGTTAAAGCACTAATTCCCGATTTTGTCGTGAAAATTGATTCACTGAGAACGCTAAAAACTGAAGGGGCGATCACAGATTGGGCCGACTACACATTAGAGCTGACAACCGGCGTTATAAATCCACAAACACGTGAAAAGCTATCGCACCCAAATTTAGGAAAAATTCGTGTTAAATCGGAAGATGTACGTGATCGCTCAGAGTTAAAATTTACAACAGTAAGCGGACGCTATGCAGCGGGTTTCCACTTTGATCAAAGTGCTCATGTAAATGCAGTACTTAGTGACATGGGATCGCGCGGTATTGATATTTTACTTACTCGTATGTTGAGTGAAATGCCAGCAACAGCACAAGTGTTAGGTATTAAAGGTAACAAAATTAGCTTAGACAGAGGCCAAAATGCTGGTGTGCTGCCTAACGAAACAATGATCATTTTTAGCTATGAGGCTGGATTTGTTGAGCCACTTGGAGTTGCCAATGTAAACCCTTCGCGTAGTAGCGCTAATGGTGAAATTATTCGTTGGAAAGACTCTGATGCAGCTGATGATGTAAAAAACAAAGCTGAAAATGGAATTTACCGTCCATCAAATGGTGCAAAAATATTTGCTGTATCGGTAGGCACGCCTGCAGACTTTTTGGAGAATAGGACATGATCAAAAAGCTTGGCCTGTTAGCTTTGTGTTCTTTAAGTGCACAAGCCCAGGTTGATGTCTTGGCTGATGGCACATTGCAAACACAGGCGTGTGCTTATGGTCGAGGTAGCACGGCTATTTCTGGTGCAAAAGCTCAGGCAAGTGCCGAGCTAATCAGTTTTATTAAAGGTAATAAAAGCCTTACAACACAAGGTGCACAGCAACATTTAATAACCAGTTTAGATGATGATGCAGCCAGCTTATATGAGCAGCAACGCACTACGATGATGGAAGGGTTGAGTGCCGGCGCTGTTCCTTTAAATTACTCAGCACCTACACTAAGCGGTAACGACACGTGCATGACCGTAAGCCTCAACCCGCATGAGATAGGTGAGCCGCAACAGCAAAACTGGCAGCAAACTGCGCAAAATATTAGTGTGACAGTAATAGGTCAAGGCTGGAAAAAAGAAGGTAAAACAGCACTAACTATAGCTGAACAAGATGCTTTACAACGTGCTGTATCGCAAGTTGTAGGTGTGTGGCTTACTCAGCAACATACGCAATCTTCAAGCACGAGTATGAGTATTGTTGACGGTAACGAGTCAACAAATATGCAAGAGCTGATAGGGCAACAGCTTTCGAGTCATAGTGAAGGGCTTGTTAAAGAGTGGCAAACACTGCAAACCAAAGAGCTCAAAAATGGAGGAGTAGAAGTTACTATTATGGCTGTGGTAGAAAAAGCACCTCTCATTCAAAAAGCATCTAAATTAATGAGCATGATAGGCTCGCCTAGAGTGCAAATTATTGCACCGGAGCCACTAAAAACAGAGCTTAAAGTTTGGCTAAACGAGCAAGGCATTGAAGTTGGTAATGCAGCTAGTTTAGCTATTTATGCAAAATCTACAGTGATTAGCCGAGGGAACAACAGGCAGCTTTATTTAACTGCTGACGTTAGAGATTTAGCTGGAAATATTTATGGTCAATGGAAAAACGACCCTTCATTTATGTCATTACCTAAAGGCCCATACGTTGAAAAAGACTTAATGGCAGTACATTTGGCGAGTGAGTCACAATCAAAGGCACTTCATAACAGGCTTAATAATGCATTTACTCAAGTTGTTGCAAGAGGGGGCTTAGTTCGTGAAGTCATGTTGCCAAGTAATAAGTTAACCCAACCAGAAAAACTGCATGATGTATTAAGTACATTAGGTGGCGTAAGCGACGTATCTATACACAAACAACAAAAATATACTGTAGCAAGCCTTAGGTTTAAAGGTAATACCGGTGAGCTTGCTCATGCGCTCGATCAAGCATTAATGACAATAACAAAAAACCTTTCAAAAATTACAGTCGAAGACGATTTTACACTCAGGTACAAATAAGGATAGATGATGAAATTTAAAGTATTAACATTAGCAATGGTTTTAGCTATGCCTGCGATCGCAGCTGAAGAGTTTAGCCTAACAGACATGATACCTGCTCGCCCTGGCGCACAAGTAGCGGGTGCTGATCAAGCGCAAGTTTCTGGCGATGTAGTGGTTGCAAAAGATACAAATGTTGCGGTTGCTGTAGCTCATCAGGCACTAATTGATGATAACGAAGATGGCATAAAAATGATTCAGGTTGGCAGTGGTACCGGTATTTTATCAATCGGTAGTGCTAGCTATAACACTTACGACAATATGAATGCATCGTTACTTTCCAAACGCGGGGCTTATAATCAAGCTTATTTAATTGCAAAAAAACAATTAATTGAAAACATGAAAGGAGTTGAACATCAATGTGGTAATGTAGTGTCTGCAAGTATGGACTCTATCGATACGGGTGTTGAAAGTACTGTAAATGAACAGACTAATATGCTGGAAGCGTGTAAAGAGTCTGTATCAGGTTCGCTTGCGGGTTTTGTTACTTATGATGTTTACGACAATATTGATGAAAAAGAAGTGCGTGTAAGTTTAATATCTACTCCTAAAACGCGTTCACAAATTAAAGGGAATCGTGGTGCAGTTGCAGTGACTACTGAACCAAATGTTATTTTTCAACAAGTAATTGGTGATGTAAAAAGTGGCGTTTTACCTCCTGTTGGGGCTAAAGTACTAACTAATTCAGACACAGGAGAAGTCATCATATTAGGTTACGGCTCAGCCATTGCTCGTCAAAACCGAAATAAAACGGTTGCCCGTAAACTTAAAGGTGTTGCTAAATCTCAATCGCAAACACGTGCTCGTTCTGCCTTGCTTGCCACTATTCAAGGTGAAAAAGTGTATTGGCAAGGTAGCTTTGATGAAAGCCAAATGGAAGGCACAAAGCAGTTTGAATACGAAGACCCATATTTAAACGATCCTCAACAAGTTAAAATTCTCGAAGAAGACCGCAGTACATTTTTAAATCAATTAAAAACGTCAGACGAGTACTCAACAGTTGCTAAAGGGAAATTACCACCGGGTGTAAGTGTTAAAAGCTTTGCAAGTGATGATGGCTTTTGGCAATACAGTGTTGCGGTTTACGCGCCAAGTCTAGAGGCAACTGCGCGCCAAGCTGCAAAAGAAATGACCGGTAATAATGGACAAACAGTAAACGGCGTCAGTCGCTATGGTCATAAAATTAAAGCCCATGGTGGGTTAAATGAAAAAGCGGCAAATCCTCAAGGGGCATCAGGTAAAGTAGCGAGCGAAGAGGAACTTTAATGCTAGCACCTATTTTAGCGCTTTCATTGGTGGCTTCGGCCACCTTTGACTCAGAGCAAACCATTGAACAACAAACTGCTTTTTTTAAAAGTCAGGTTAATGGTCAATACGCCCGAGTAATGGCGTTAAAATCGAGTGCAAAAAGTGCGCTTGAGCAGGCATGTCGAAATGCATTGACCCTGCCACAGCGCAGTATTATTAAAAATACTTTAGCTAAAAAGCTTAATATTACTTTGCCAGCATCGGTAAGCTTTATTGATGCTGAAATTGTGGGCTATAAACAAGAAAAACAGCAAAAATGGTTAACTTGTACTGGCGTTGTAACACCTACTGCGCAAGATATTAACGAAGCTGGACTTGCCGTTAGAGCTGCTTGGCAAGTAGGTAAGCAAAAAGATAAAACAAACTTACGCCCTTTATTACAAGTTGCATTGAATCACCCTACAACAATGTCTGACGCGGTGGCATTAGTTGCAGCTCAATCACCAGAAGAGCAACGCTTAAGCTATCTCGATAAATATTTACAAGCGAGTGAGTTAAAGCTCGATGAAGCTAAGGCGTCAGTTGCACAAACCTGGTTTGTTTATGGGCGTTATAAACAAGTTATTTCGCTAACCCAACAATGCAATAGCATAGACTGTAAGCGTTTAAATTTAGCAGCTCAAACTGCTTTTGATAACCTACCTGCTGATGATCTAAGTAGCTACTTTTAATTTTATACGGATATAAAAAATGCATTTAAGAGCAAAAATGCTTCTAAAAATAGGTGTATTCGCTTATTTAACAATGAGTTTTACCAGCATAGCTCAAACGAATGATGAGGCTGAATTTGAGGCTTTTTTAAAAAAGCGTCAAAGTGAGTTTAACCAGTTTGAGCAACAACAAAAACAAGAATTTGAAGCATTTGTAACTGCTTGGCGTGATGCGCAAAATGCATATTTAAAACAAGTAACTACAAAGTGGCAAGACCCAAATCTGCCAAGCTCAAAAGTATGGGTCAAGTACAGTGATGACTTAAATAAACGCACGAGTGTAAACTTTGAAAGTGGTGAAGTGGTAGTTGAGCTTTTAAACAGCAAAAACAACGAGCAAGCTGTTGAATATGCAAAACAGCAATTAAATGAACTTTCTCAAGTTACGGTAGATAAAACACTTGCAAAGGATCCGGTATATATTGCAGCTAATAATACCATTAATAATAAAAGCTTCACTTCTGCGGGTAAGTTTTTAAATAGTAAAATTGAGCGGAATAAGCCATCAACAACGATTCAACCTAAAAAAATAGCTAAGCAAACAGTACTTTCTACGGAGATTGTAGAAGAGGCACTCTCTGCAAAGGCGCCTGTAATAACGAAGCAAAAAGACAGAATAACAATTAGCTATAAGCTGCCTGCTAATACGCTCTCTAATCAAGCAAAACGATACTTACCTGAAATTCAGCAACAAGCTAAACGTTACAACTTAGATCCCGCATTGTTATTAGCCATCATTCATACGGAATCAAGTTTTAACCCACTAGCTCGTTCCCCAATTCCTGCTTTTGGATTGATGCAAATTGTCCCAACATCAGCGGGTAAAGACGTGAGCAACTTTTTGCAAGGTAAACCGCTATTACTTAGCCCTGAGTATTTATTTCAGGCTGATAATAACGTAGAGGCAGGCAGCACTTATGTACATATTTTAAGTAATCGTTACTTTAAAAATGTGCGTAATGCGCAATCAAGAATTTACATGAGTATAGCCGCTTATAATACTGGCCCTGGCAACGTAGCCAAAACGCTAAGTGGCTCTAAATCACTTAACCAGGCAAGTATTGCAGCTAATTCAATGTCTGCAGAGAAAATTTATACCTTAATGGTTAACAATTTACCTGCGCAAGAAACCCGAAATTATTTACAAAAAGTGGTTAAACGCACCGCTTATTATCAAAAGCAATTGAAAGGAATTTAAAATGAAAAAGTTATTACCTCTAATAGCCGCTTTAGCATTAGGTGCGTGTTCAAGCACTGAACAAACACAGTCTGAGCCGTTAGCAAAAAATGATTCAGTACCAAGTTGGGTGTTATTACCTGTGTCTGATAAAGGTTTAGCGTCGTCGTCATGCGTACCTTGGTCGGGCAGTATGTCAACCGATAGAGCGCAAGCAATTGCAGCTGCTCGCGCTGATTTATCTCAGCAAATACAGGTTAAAGCAAGTGTTATGGATAAACTATACCAACGTAAAGCACAGAGTAATGATGAGCTAAACGTCGGTGGAACTTTTGAGCAAGTAAGTAAGCAAGTTGCACAGCAAAGCCTTGTAGGTGCTGTGCCACAAGAAGTTGCCTTTGCTAAATTAGACGGGGTAAAGCAACTTTGTACATTCGTTGTAATGAGCAATACACAAGAAACATTTAATAACCTAGTCGCTCAATCTGGTAAGCGTTTAGATCCTAGTTCACGCGAAGCGCTTTACGAAGAGTTTAAAGCCCAAAAAGCGATGAAAGATCTTGAAAAAGAGTTAGATAATTTAAATAAGTAATTTACAGAGTTAATTATTAAAATTTAGTTTTAATAATTAATATAGTGAAAAATATAATCCAGATTAATCAATTTTTATAGGGCTAAAATTTACCATTAGCCCTAATTCAATCGCAGTAAAACAAGGAGACATAATGTCATCTATCACGGAGTTAAAAGACAGCATCAACACTAAAACTTTGAATTTAGTACTTCTTACATTTGTTACCGCTGGTATTTATGCAATTATATGGATGTTTATAAATACACCAAAGCTAGAGAAATTAACCTCTAAAAATATAGCTGACAATACATTTCTGATATGGTTAGCTGTGTGTGTGGGGCTTGGTGGTGCTTTGGTGGGCACAGGTGAGGAGTCTTTGGATGTTATTTCTGGTTTACTTACTATTGCATCTTGGGTCCTATATATTATTTGGGCATTCCGTGCAAAAAGTGTTTTACAAGAATACGCACTAACAAAACATAAAGTGGATCTTAGAATGAATGGTATTTATACTTTCTTTTTAACTATCTATTATATCAATTATTGTATTAATGATTTACCAGAAGCTCAGAGAAAACAACAAATATTATCAGGGCAAGAACCTAAAGCTGATAATTTATAAATAATATATTCGTAATTTAACAGTTGGTTTTAGTAAAATATAACCAACTGTTTGCTAGCCAATAAATTAGAAACCCTCGCAAATTATATCTTTAAAACCAATTAATGTATTAACTTTATCACTTAAAGTTGTTGTTCTAGCATTAGCTAAGAGGGCTCCTACCATTCTTATTTAGCTCCATAGGAAATTACTTTTTTAGTATTTAGTTACTCCTCATTTTAAAGAAAACTATTATTTGGGAATTTGAAACTAGTTGACATTGTCAATTAATTTGCTATAGTTGATTTTATCATCTACTTAACACTTAAGGCATGCCCAAAATGAGTACACCCCAATCAGTAAATCCAGATATGGCTTTGCCTAAAAAAACACCTGTAATTTATAAAATACTGGTTATGGTAAGTATTATTACAATTGTTGGCGGCTCTCTTACTGGCATTATGACTTATGTAAATGTAGGGGTTACAAAGCAGTTTTATGCCGATTGGTTTACCTCGTTTATAAGTGCAGTGCTGGTAATGGCGCCGGTAGGCTTGGTAATAATGACCTTAATGCACAAGCTAGTTAATAAGTTATTACTTAGGGCGTATTGACCTTTGGTGGTTGAATTTGCAGCAGTGTGTTTGGTTTTTAGGCAAGGCAGAGCCTATGTAGTGTGGTTATTCCCCATAAATAGGCGATAACGCAGCATAAATACCAAACATGCGCTGCCCTTTGGGTTCTTTCTAGGGACTATTAATTCTTTGTTGCTCGGTTTTTACTTAGCCCACTAGGTTACAAACCTCGCGCCGTGATTTAATCGCCCCTAGATTGAACAAATTTCAATCCACAAAGATAAACACGCCCTAGTAGCGAGCTAAAACGTAATTTAGTGATTAGTGTTTTTATGGCGCTGATCATGGAATCGCTAATGGCGTTTGTAACCGCTACCAACAATATTGGCTATGCAGATATGCGTTTATTTTTAAATGGTTGGGCTGAAGGGCTACTTGCTGCACTGCCTATAGGCCTTACTATAATGTTAATAATGTCGGTTACGGTAAAGCCCAAATTAGAGCGCTTTTTAAAAAGCTAAATTGCGCTATTCAAAAACGGTGCAGTACGGCTTTTTGTAGATTGCGCAACCTCTTCAGGTTCACCTTGAGCAACAATTACCCCGCCTTTGTCGCCGGCTCCTGGGCCAATATCAATAACCCAATCACTGTTACTGGCAACTTGCATAGAGTGTTTACATAATAGGTAAAAACTGCGAGTATAAATTTTAATCAAGTATCTAAATTTATAAAGGACGTTTAATTGTGGCAAAAATTGTAGGCAGCTTTTTATTTTTATTAGTACTTTGCGCCAATGTGTTTGCAGCGCAAAATAATGTATTGAACGTTGACCGAGCCATACCAAATAGTATGCAGTTGTCCTTCCCTAACGATAACAATATAACGCCTAGAAAGTCTGACTTTTCAATTTTAAACTATGTACTTATGAGTAACGAAATAGGAGAGCGTTGGGCGGTTATTACCCTTACTAATTTAGCCTCTGGCAAGCGAGAGCTTAATCAAGAACACGTATTAGCGCTGTTTGCAGATGGCAGCAGGCTAACACCAAGTGAATTTAAACTCGGCTTTAATGGCAACCAAACACAGTCGGTAACTGTATCGTTTGCGGAATATAAGTTTCCTATTTTAAGTGTATATTCGAGCAATGATCAGTAACACATTTTTAGATAAGCTAAATGTGTATTAATTGCTTTAGTTTATCGGCACCGGCTCTGCTGGTGCTTAGCTCAGATTTAATATCATCATTTACAATCACCATCAATTTGCCATTAACTGTTTTTGTAATAATGTTCATGGCTATATTCCTTATCAAAATAGGTATTTGGCGTTTTGTTGATAAGGAATTTAGCGAGTTTTTAACCAGCTTAATTAATGTTTATCTGAATCGACATTATTTGCAGTTGAACCGACATAAAAGTGAGTGTTGTGGTGGGGGAAATTAACGCTATTGTATTACTCTGTTTATATGCTTAATGTGTAGTTAAAAGTGAAACGAGTTTAATCAAGTATTTACACTTACAATGGTCAAACGCTAGTATCATGAATTATATAAAAGTCATGGATGATCAATGAATAGCATAATTTTAATATTTTTTTCAATTGCCTTAGTTTTGGCTCCTTCACAGGTTTTAGCTGAGCAACAGCTCCCAACTCAATTTGATGATAATCGTATAATTTTAATCCCGGAACTTATCAGTGGCAAAAAACTCAGATTTTTTACAGATACCGGCGGTGGGTGGAATGCCATTTCAAAAGAACTTCATCAGCAATACAATTGGCCAACAATCATAAAAGTAGCTGATGGCGAAGAGTATACCTTGTCAGAAATGCCTAAGTTTAAAGCAGAGGCAGAAATACCTGTTGGTGGCATTGAAAATTTCATGGCCGGATATTTGTTTATAGCCCCCGAGGCAGAACTATCAAAAGAGCAACAGTTTGATGGATTTTTAGGTGGTCGATGGCACGCAGAAAAAATTATTAAAATTGATTATGTAAATGAATCAATGTTTATCCTTGATTCTCTTGATGAGGTTAACTTAAACAAATTTAAAAAAGTAGAATTAGGTTTTCAAAAAGACTCTCAGCAAAAATACACCACAGCATTTCCTAGAATGAGTATAAAAGTTCAAGGAATAGAGTATCAAATGTTGTTAGATACTGGTGCAACATCAACTTTAACTAATACCGCAAAAAAACAAATACAGAGTAAATCGAATGTGGTTGGTACTTCTTTTATCGCAGCTAGTGTTTTTGATAATTGGAAAGCCAGAAACCCAGATTGGGACGTTATCGAAAAAGCCGAACATGGCACCGAGGAAGCTATGATTAAGGTACCTTTCGTTATTATAGCCGAACAAAGTATTGGACCTGTTTGGTTTACAAGAAGAGAGGATAATAACTTTCATGAGTTTATGTCTTCAATGATGGACAAAAAAATTGATGGCGCATTCGGTGGCTCAGGTCTGAAGTATTTTGACTTAGTGATAGATTACATAGACGAGCATGCTTATTTTAAGGCAGGGCTTTAAAATTTAAACTCGCTTGAGTGGTTTTTAAAGGCGGTTATGAGCGATTACCGGTCGCTTAGACAAACTCGTTTTTGGACAAAAATGGGTTAGAGTGCTTGCTCTAACCCCATTTCTATAGATTAGAAAAAAATATCAAAGTATGTGGCTAAAGTTTCGCTTTTAGCCCTTAACCAAACGTGCTCTTACGTTTACATCTGCATCATGTCTTACAGCGTCATACTCATAGGACTCCGCTATTGCAAACAGAAGTTTTGTTGCAACATAAGGGTGAGAAGATAAAAGTTTTTGGCCAAAAGCTTTGTACTTTTCAGCCAATTCTCTTTCCTGATTTCCACCCTCGCCTGGTGCTCGGCAGGTGGCACCTCGTGAGTTAAACAGGCCAGTACGCATCCCACTCATAATATCTTCAGATTGAATATCTTCAATCACTTCCCTTACTTCTTCACAAGGCCAGATACCATCTTTTCCAACAGCTGAAGAAGAGAGTAGTTTGCCTATACACAAATCCCCGATGTCTGAACGGCTTAGTTCACCGCACGACTCACGAACAGTTGCAATCCACTTCCTTAATCGCTCAGTCTCCAATTCTCCTAGATCATTGTGTCCAGGAATTACAGTAAGAGCTTCGATTAAATGGTAACCTCTGTTTGCTAAATTTTCTTGGTTTTCGACAGGTACTTGGAATTCACTCGGATCGGAAAGCCCATCTTTTCGCTTATAAGCCCACGTTATTGCTTGAACAAAGACTTCAGGATGAATCTCAACATATTTTTCTAAGTTAGGAATTGCATTATCACTTCGATCTCCACTTAACCGCGAAGACAGCATTTCCATATAGGCAAATTCGAGCCCTGCTTTTTCATTCAAAGACAGTTCTGGTGTGGCATTGACTAGCTTAAATGCTTTTCTTACATGATAACTATCAAGCCTATATTGTCCTGAGTCTTCATCTCTTCCTTTAGCAATGTCCGAAAGTAAATGATATAGGACTTTTACATCAAGCTTATCTGGATGATACTGGATACAAGCAAAGGCTGCTCGTGGCCGTTTCACTTCTAATAACCTATGCACCCCCTCGATGTTTTCTTCCTCACAAGAATGGATCCATAAAGGAGCTACTTGCTTCCAGTATAATCGTTCAGCATTAGAGCTTATGCCGTTTACAATTTTCCAAGTAGACTTTCTAAAGGGGGCCATTAAAAACAATTCGACATACTCACTTTCAGATGCGTTTTCCGCCACTTCATGAATAATGGATTCTCGCTCTCTCTCGTCTTCAATAGCTACAATGGCACCTGATATTAAGCTTTGTTGTGAATTGGAGTTGGCCTTTTGGGCTAACGCTATCTTAAAAGCTTGTTTTAGCAACGTAACAAGCTTCTTTTTATCAAGCACAGAATTAGCACAAAGCCATCCAATGTCCCATGAAGAACTCCCTTGACTTGCTAATTCCAGTAACCCTTGAATGCCTTCTTGGTCAGAAATTTCTCTAAGTGCCGCCGTTCTCAACTGTCTCACTTTTTCTTCTCGAGCATCAAAATCCAAGCTGTCAATATCTTCAACTTCATTGGCTGAAGGCTCTAGCCATCGCTGTTGAAATAGCCAACTATGTCTATTCAATAGATCTTTAGGTTCTAAAGACTGGTAGACTGCCTTAGCACTGGCACTAATATCACATCGTTTTACTGCTCGTTTAGAAAACAATGTAACCCTGATTTTTTCACGTAACAGAGCCTTTTCTTTATCTGAAGTTTTGGTTTCGGCCCATTCTTGAATTATTGACCAGATGCGTTCTTGATCGGTTTCGCTTAGATCTCGTAGCCTATCTACTAAATCAGTAAGCATCGAGAGAGAGTAGTCATTGCAGCTCAGAGCTAATGACACCATTTCATCAATGAATGACTTAATTTGATTTGGCTCGCTGATCGGTTCCCCAAATCCATACCCATCTGTTCTCCAGTTAGGTTTGTTGCTGTAGTTACCAATTGTGTTACGTGAATCAAACTGATCGATACATATTTTCCATCCAACATATGGATATTTACTGATGATACGTTTTACTAGCGCTATTCGTGTTTCAAGATTTGCAGCAGTCTGAGGCATCCAAGATTTGAATATAGAAAGCAGAGAGTTGATGGGTTTATTTGCCCAATTATCATCTATCTCGATCTGAGCTAATTGTGCAAGAATCATGACAGCCCTAGGTAGAGTCATAGGATTCCAAGATAGACCTTCCAATGCCCAAAGCAGCCCTGTTCGACTAGGATGGCTGAATGGTCCAGCTCCAACAGGGCGCAGTAATTTTGTTATCGCTGGGTTCTTACTTTTTAAGTCAGACTCCAAAATTGACAAAAACTCATCGGGGGCAGCTTCTGCATACACAGGAAGGTCTCGCTCATGTGCCTCAAGTGCTCGAAGTGTTAGTGGCGAACCGAGTAATTCTTTTACTAGAATAGAAACCTCAGCCGATACGCTGAAATCAATGCACCCTTTAAATAATGTGTCACCATGTACTGATATCAGAACTAATGTTTCAGAAACACTCTCACGAAACACCCCTGAAAATTCGCGAGTTTTGCCGTAAATTGAGGCTGCCCATCTTTTGTCTTCATCGAGATCCAGCGCTGGATTGTCCTCTCCCAACACTATTCTGGCCACATCGAAAAAACGCTTTAAATCTTCACTAGTCAAGACATCGCTAATTGCAAAGAGCAAATCAAGCTTAGAAACAACCCCATTATAACCATCAGTCATCCAAACAGGTGCATCATTTAGTTGGGCTAGTCTTCGAAATTTTCGCTCTAATTGTGAGTATTTTTGCTCATCAGAAATAAGCTCTAAACCACACTTATCTGCTTCATTTTTACTATTCCATGCGCCAACAAACAAGAAAGGAATCAAATCTGCTTTTGTCTGGTGCTCATTAGCCCACAGAGGCAACTTAATAGCTGGAACCGTAGATAATCTACGTCTCAACACTGTTGGTGAACGACCAGACTCGTTTGCTAGACGCTGTGTTTCATCACGATTTTTCCCCATATCTTCCATTGCTTCATTGAAAGATTCGTAGCTAGCTGGTTCCAAAATTACATGGGGTTCAGTATTTAATGCGTTACGTGGGTAAACGACAATCGAATGAAGTTTGTGCGCATAAGGAGCTAGTTCTTGTTCAATTTTGCGATTATGAATAACTGGTACAAACGTTTGAGTACTTTCAGCCAGTCGGGATAATGTCCCTGGTTCATCAAATACTAAAGTTTGATCTCTATAAGGAGCTAATTCAACGCCACCATTTTCACTTAGTAATTGCGATATGAATGCAAGGGCTTCTTCTATGGAATCAGCAGCAATGATAGTTGGCCCTTCTACTGGTTTAGATAATCTTGATAAAATTGTTCGTTTGGATGCTTGAATCGCAGAGTTGAATATTCTTTTTGATAATGGTGGTTCAGAAACATTAGCCCAATCAGCCCAGCATTTGTCTAGAGTTCGTACTCCTTTTGCTGCGACACGCGTTTCATTAGCAAACCATGCTTGAGCAGCAAGAGATTGTTCTAACCATTGCTCAAGATCGCTCGCATCGTAAGCCCGAACATCTCCCCATAGTTTTTCATTTTTCTTCGATTCAACCCAACGACTTTTTCCAGACCAGCGTCGAGGTGTAACAAAAACAAAAGTCATTTCTGCTCTGTCTTTCTCACTCAAAGCTCGAACACTTTTTTCAAAGTCGCCGTCTGCTTTACCTTTGGGATCTTTATTTACTCCAAACTCCCAGCCAGAACGTCCTTTCGGGATCCATGGTGTAGCTTCCTTTGCTTCAATGTATCCATCCCATCCAGGGCGTTCACCATCATCATTACCAGGGAAGTCTACTTTTGTGAATTTAGAGCCAGTAGAGTTAACAAGTATGCGAATAAAAACAGGTAATCGTGTTCTCGCAGATATTGTTGACGAAGCCCATTGCTCAATATCGTTTGATTTTAATTCTAAAAAGGGAGGAACATAGGTTTTGGTAATAATTGGGGTTTCATTTGACGAAGCTTTATTTTCTGTGTAACTGCTTTGCTTTGCGAGAAGCTCTTTGCTCGAACAGTTAAAAACCTTCTCTAGTCGCTTGGCCATATCGGTAGATAGCGATGCTTTACCATTGAGTAAGTTAGAAAGTGCAGGGCGACCAACTCCTAACAATTCAGCGGCTTTTGTTACTGAAGTCCCTTTCGGAATCACTTCGCTTTTAATGTAGGCTCCTAGGTAAGGGAAATTTTCATTGTCTCTCATAATAACCTCTTGCGTGGATATATTTTGATCAAAGTGTAGCGCATAACGCTACACAATAGCCATTAAGGAACTACATGTGTAACGTTAAGAATTGATCGACTTTGCTAGCCGATGCAGCGAGTGGCAATTAGAATTTTTGATGTATTGGATACCCCTCATAACTCATTTTGGGGCAGAAACGAGTTATAACGGAATGGCTGCTTTTGGCACTCTCCAGTAACTCGACAACATAAAAAATTGATAATAGTTGGCAAGGTATTTTACTGTGTCGGATGGCGCTTCGCTTATCCGACCTACACTTACAAAAAGTCGCCTATTTAGATTGTCCCACCGATAAAATAAAAACGCTTATTCAACACTAATACCTTGGCTTAAAAGGTAGTCCACAGCTGCATTAGTATGGGGCTTAAACGCTTTCCAACGGCCAATTGCTTTGTTGTTAAGTGGTTGGCGTACTTGTACTTTACTAGCCGTAGATACCGGTGCGGTGTTTAAGTGAAAGTCTATACACTGCTCCTGCCATTCTAAATTACAAAAGCTAAGTAGCTCTTTTATTTGCTGCTCGGGCTGGGCGACTAGTTCTTCGTATTTTACTAATTTTATATTGCTGTGCAGGGCGCTGAAGTGCTGCATAAGTTTGTAAAAACGGCTATAAAATTTGGCTGTGTCGAGCAAATCGAGCGAGTATGCGTAGTAGGGGTTATTTATTGTAAATAACTGGCGGTAGTTACCGATGCAGGTGTCCATTGGGTCGCGCAGCATACAAATAATTTTAGCGTTTGGTAGGGCTTTAGTTATTAAGTCGATATAAAAAAAGTTAAATGGGAGCTTATCTATAAAATGTTTATGGCTGCCAGTGGTTACGCGAGTGGCATTTAAATACGTCGTCCCAAGCTGATTAAAATCAAGCTCGTAGGCTTTAGTGAGGGTTTGAGTATCGAGTACATGGGGTGTTTGAGTTTGGCTTAACTTTTTAACGCTTAGGCCAAAGTCTTGTAATTCACCGACTGATTGTACGTCGCTGTGGCTAGATAAAATGCGCTCAACCAATGTGGTGCCAGAGCGGGGCATACCTAATACAAAAATAGGCTCTGGCGTTGGGTTACCTTGTGTTAGCGCGTGTTTATTCTGCTCACTTAAATGTTTAATGTGTTCAAATAATGCGGCTGAGCTTTTATGATCAAACGGCTGCATAGCCCGTTTAGCCGCCTTACCTTGCTCTAGGCTTTTAAACGCATCATCAAACTTGCCTACGTCTTGATACTCTTTTGCAAGTGCGTGGCCAATGTGTAATTTTGCATCGGGATGAGTGATTTGCTCAGCTACGGTTTTTAAGCGCGCTATATGATTAGATTGCGCAGTGGCTTTGGTTAAGTCACTTAATGCAAAATGGCTTTGGTGATGCAGCGGGTTTAGCGTAATGGCGCTTTCAAAGGCATTTTGGGCTTGTTCAAATTGGCCTACAAATTTAGCGCTCACACCTAAATTATAATAAAACTGCGGTTGCGGTTTATTTGCATGTTTGGCCAGTTCAATAGCGCAGTTAAAGTAATTTAGTGCGTGTTCATGAAGGCCTGCTTGCGTAAGCGCAACACCTAAGGTATCGGCATCAAGACTTTTTTTTATTTGCTTAATGGGTATGGCTAAAGCGGTATTTTTTGCTTTAGCAAGTTCACCTGTTAATGAGTAACATTTTGCAAGTTGGGCGCTGTATTCAATGCTTTTACCAAAGCTTAGGGCTTTTTCAATTAACTTTATGGCTTTGTGTATTTGCCCAACACGTAAATTAACCATGGCCAGTAAAAAATACCCATCGGCAAAGTCGTTTTTTTGAGTAACCAATTCAACTAAGGCTTTATGAGCAAGCTCAATATTGCCTTGGTTTAAATGTGTAATTGCACTTTGGTGGAGTTGTTTTAAATTTGGCTGCATTGTTTAATTTTTATTATTTAGTTGCGCGTGAATAAAGAAAAAAGGCTCAAATAAATTTGAGCCTTAACACATTGTTTAAAAGTGACTATAAATTATATTTCAAATTTGTAGTTAAATTTAACACCTACTGTTAGTGGCTGATTTACAAAGTGACCGTAGTTACGTTGTATGTCGGCACCGTTTGCAGTTGTTATGTCAGCATCTGAGCGACGAACCGATGTAAATGCATATTTGTTGAATAGGTTATCAACATATAAAGTAGTCGACCACTCATCGGCTGTTAGCTTAGCAGATATATTGCTTAAGCTGTAACCTGGCAGGGTTTCGCCATTGTCATGCAAACCTACTTTTGAAAGTACATCGCTTTGTGCGGTTAAACCGTAGTTAATATCAAGGGTTTTATCGCTAAATACATCTGTTTGATAGTTTACACCCATTGAGAACTGATGCTCTGGCGAGCCTGGTAAACGGTCGCCGTCTTCTGCGCCGTCTGTGCCATCAGCATTAAACAAAAATGGTGCGTCTGACGTTAGCTCTGCTTTTGTATAAGCATAGGTTGCATACACAGTAAACGAGTCAGATAAAATGGCACGGGTAGATAGCTCAATCCCTTTTGCGTTTGCACTACCTGCGTTAGATAAGTACGGGAGTTGGCCTACATCTGTTGCGCCTGCAATTTGCGCATCATCCCAATCTACATTAAATAAAGCAGCGTTAAAGTGTAATTGGCTTCTAAACCAGGTGCTTTTAAAGCCTAGCTCGTAGTTTGTAGTAGTATCTGCAACAAAAAGCCTTTCGTCAGCGTTACCACACCCTGTTTGCTGGTTTTCAGGGATAGGATCAGGGCAAACAGCTAGAAGGTTGGAACCGCCAATTCTAAAGCCTTCACTTACTGTTACATAACCCATTACTGAGTCAGTAAACTGGTATTTAGCATTAAATTTGAATAAGTTACCGTTATCGCCTGCTTCGTCTTTTTCATAAGCAACTGTGATTGCATCAGGGTCTGCATCGCCATAAAGTGTATTTGCAAGCGGGAAGTCAAATGCTGCTTGCGCCTCTACATCGTATTCGTAAAAACGTGCGCCAATGGTAACATCTAATTTTTCGGTAACTTGGTAGCCAACTTCGCCGAATAGCGCAGACTCAGTGACTTTACTTTTTGTAAGCTCTAAGTATTCTAATGAGTCAGGCCTTAGCTGCGCGCCACCAAAGTTATCAACAGCGAATTGGTCAAACCCAGGCGTAAACTCTCTGCTTGATGCTTCGGTTTCTGTTTTGTTGTAAAAGCCACCCACAATCCAGTTAAAGTCGCTATCGCTTTGCGATACTAAACGAAGCTCTTGCGTGAAGGTATCTTCCTCGTCTATTTCACGTGTGAAAGATGAAAACGCGGGGAATTCTTCGTAGCCGTAATCAAGACGAATAAGTAAATCGGTTTGGTCACGTTGGCCGTCTGCATCAAAGCTTGAAATACCTGTAGCCGATACTAGCTCTGCAAAACCTAAATCGGCTTTTAGTTCAAGGCTTAGTAATTGATCTTCTTTTTCGCGCGGCTCTTCATAACGATAAGCCGACTCGTATTTACCTACAATATCGCTTAAACCGTTATCATCGTTTAGACTGTTGTAATGAACAATTGAACGGCCTTCGCTGTCTTGGTTTTGATAAAAGTAGTTAAGTGTTCCTTCAAATGTTTCGCTTGGTTTGAAGCGAACTGAAATACGCCCTGTAGTGGTGGTTTCGCCGTTTGCGTCTTTTACATTTTTTATATTGTTGTTTACTTCCTCGGCGTTGCTCCAATCAGGGTCTGGGAGCGATACACCTGGCTCACGTACTGTGTAAGCATAATCAATAAAACCTGGGTCTTCGTATACGTTTAAGCTTGCACGTACTGCTAATTTATCTTCAATAATTGGCAGGTTAACAATAAAGCCACCTTCGCCGCCTAAAGAGTCACTTTCTTGAGTTTGAAATAGGTCACCAAATACTTCTACCGAGGTAAAATCAAGCTCTGGCTCTTTAAGCATGTAACGAATTGCGCCGCCTAAAGTACCAGCACCATATAATGTACCTTGTGGCCCAATAAGTACTTCTACGCGTTCTATGTCTACCAAGCGCATATCAACTGACACTGGAATTTCGTTAACGTAAGTAGCTACTGTGCCACCATCTGATGATGGGCCTGACGAGTTTGTGTTTAAACCACGTACAATAATAGGCGAGCCTGAGCGACCACCTTGATCGGTAATTGTTAAACCAGGCACCCAACGCGCTACATCGGCAAGTTCGCCAATGTTTTGATCTTTCATTACATCGGCATCAAGTGCGGTAATGTTTAGCGGTGCATTTTGCACCGAGCCGCTGCGCCTTGTTGCTGTTACTTCGATTACTTCGAGCGATTTGTTTTGAGCTATGACTTCTTCTTGCGCCACTGCTGAATTAGAAAATATAAATGCGCCAGAAACTGCGCTCGAAATAGCCAAGGTTAACAAGCTTGGTTTAAACATAAAAAGTGATCCCCAGTTCAAATGTTTTACATTAGTAAATTAAGTGAATAGTTTAGCAGGGAGTTAGGTGGCTGGGAATGATAAAACTGAATTTTAATTCACTTTTTTGGAATAAATATAGATAAAGTGACGGTAAAAAATTATATAAATAGCTATTACATCCAATGTGTTGGCTAAATAAGGTACAAATAATGTGCTTTTCCTCATTGAGCAAATGTAAATAGCCATTCATGTTTATTATTTTGTAGTAATTGTGTTGTTTGTTAATACAAAATTTGTAGGTCTATTTTTCAGTGGTTTATTTAATTTTTAGCCCTATAAATTTTTAGTTTGATCCCCATTGTTCTTAGTTATCGTAAGCTACTTCAATTCGCACATGTGTGCGCGCATTTACAGGATTACATTATGAGTCAGTTATTCTCAAAGTTAAACATAGGGCAACTCACCTTGAACAACCGCATTATTATTGCGCCTATGTGCCAGTACTCAGCCAATAATGGTGCAGCCAGTGATTGGCACACTATTCATTTAGGACAGTTAAGCTTAAGCGGGGCAGGGTTACTTATTTTAGAAGCTACAGCGGTTAACCCTGAGGGGCGTATTAGTTACGGTGATTTAGGGCTTTGGAATAGCGAAACCCAGCAAGCACTAGGTAAAAGCTTAAAAGCTATTAGGCAATACAGCCCCATGCCAATTGGTATTCAGCTAGCGCACGCTGGGCGTAAAGCATCTACAGAAAAACCATGGGATGGGGGGGGCGCATTAAACCCAACGGATGAAAACGGCTGGCAAACACTTGCGCCTTCAGCTGTTGCGTATGACGATAATAGTCCAGTGCCTAAAGCCATGAGCCAATCCGACATAAACACATTAATTAAAGACTTTGTTAGTGCCGCTAAACGCGCTGACGAGCTTGGCCTTGATTTAATTGAAATACATGGCGCGCATGGTTATTTGTTACACCAGTTTTTATCACCACTTTCAAACAAGCGTGATGATGAATACGGCGGCAGTTTACAAAACCGTATGCGCCTTGTGATTGAGGTGTTTAAAGCAGTAAGAGCTGAATTTGCAAGCCATAAACCGGTAGGTATTCGTATCTCTGCGACTGATTGGGTAGAAGGTGGTTGGGATTTAGAGCAATCTATTGAGCTTGCTAAAGCGCTTGATGAACTTGGCTGCGATTTTATTCACGTAAGTACAGCGGGTTTAAGCCCAGAACAGCAAATACCTGTTAAACCAAATTTTCAGGTGCCATTTGCAACCGCTATTAAAGAGGCTGTGAATATGCCGGTTATAGCCGTAGGTTTAATTACCGAGCCACAACAAGCCGAAGATATTATTAGCGAACAGCAAGCCGATGGTGTAGCACTAGCACGAGGTATATTGTATAACCCGCATTGGCCTTGGCATGCAGCAGCTGAGCTTGGCGCAACTGTTAAGGCGCCAAAACAGTATTTGCGATCTAGCCCGCATGGGCAGCCTTCACCTATTAAGTAACTTACATTTTTACATTTACCATGGCTACCCACTGCATTATATGCAGTGGGTTTTATTCGTTAAAAATTAGAGTGTTTCATGAACCAAGCAGCTACACAGCCAGTGCAAATAAGTAATATATTAGTGAGTATTATTGCACTGTGCTGCGGCCTTATTGTGGCAAATATTTATTATGCTCAGCCTATCATTGAGTTATTAGCGCCCGATGTTGGCTTAAATGCGCACAGCGCAAGTTTTATTGTGTCGCTTACACAAATTGGTTACGCATTGGGACTGTTTTTTTTAGTGCCATTGGCTGATTTAGTTGAAAACAAACGCTTAATGCTCATTACCTTAGCTATAACATTTTTAAGTTTAATAGGCGTAGGCTTGGCGCAAAGCCCAAGTGTAATGCTGCTATTATGTTTATTAGTTGGGGCAAGCTCTGTATCGGTGCAGGTATTAATACCGCTTGCTGCGCATTTATCGTCAGATGAAAAACGTGGGCAAGTCCTGGGTAATATAATGGCGGGGTTGTTACTGGGTATTTTATTAGCCAGGCCAGTTTCGAGCTTAATAGCCGATCATTTTGGTTGGCGAGCTGTGTTTTACTTTGCCGCAGCCTGTATGGCATTTATAGCCAGTGTTATTTATTTTGCGATACCAAGCAGGCAACCGACACAAAATACAACCTACTTTAAGTTATTAAAATCGCTTAAGCAGCTAATAATACAGCAGCCTGTGCTGCGCCAGCGAGCGCTGTATCAGGCGCTTATGTTTGCCTCCTTTAGCTTATTTTGGACAAGCGTACCCATTGTACTTGCGCGAGAATATACCCTATCGCAATCACAAATAGCTTTGTTTGCTTTAGTTGGCGCAGCAGGTGCTATAGCAGCCCCTATTGTAGGGCGTTTAGCCGATAAAGGTTATACACACCAGTTATCGTTATTGGCGAAGGTGATTGCCACAGTGTGTTTTTTACCTAGCTTATTTGAGTTACCCAATGGGATAATAATTTTAGCTTTAACAGGTGTGTTTATTGATTTTGCTGTGCAAGCAAATATGGTGCTGGGTCAGCGAGTGGTATATTCATTAGAGCCACAAAGCCGAGCTCGCTTAAACGCCATTTACATGACCAGTATTTTTGTAGGCGGGGCGCTTGGCTCGTTAATGGCAAGCCCACTATACGAAGCTGGTGGCTGGGAAAGCGTAGCGTTAGTGGCAGCAGGTATGCCTGTTATATCACTAGTAGGCTATTTAATGACAAGTAGAAAGTAGCGCGATACAGGTTATATAGAATTTGTTATTTAAAAGGCCAGCGCAGTTATGTGCTGGCCTTTATATTGAGGCGATTACTGTTTTTTAGCACTCGAAAATGAGCTACCCACCGAGGCTATAATCACCAATAAAATAGCTAACCATTGCCATAAGGTTAATAACTCGCCAAGTATTATAAAGCCTGCCAAGGCAGCAAATGCAGGCTCTAAACTTAGCATAATACTAAACCCTTGAGCGGGCATATTGCGCAGGGCAACCATTTCAAGTGTATAGGGCAATGCACTTGATAAAATAGCAATGCCAATGCCCAGCGGTATAACACTCCATGTAAACGCACTGCTTTGTAATATGCCGCCATAAGGTACAAGTACAATGGCTGCAACGGTCATACCCAAAGCGACCGTTGCGCCGCCCGAGCTTTGCGTGCCGGTTTTTTTGCCAAATAAAATATAGGCTGCCCAACAGGCACCGGCACCTAGCGCAAGTACTACGCCTATTGGGTCTAGGCTTTCTTGACTGCTCATATCGGGCAGTAACAGTAAAATACCCGCAATGGCACACGCCACCCAAAATAAGTCGCGCTTAGCGCGTGAGCTAAATAACGCCACAGCGAGTGGGCCGGTAAATTCAAGCGCAACACCAATCCCTAAAGGGATACGGTCAATGGCGTAATAAAATAAAATGTTCATTCCGCCTAGGCTTAAACCGTACACCACAATTGATAACCGATTACCTTTAGCTGGCAGGTGTTTCCACGGTTTAAATATTAAACATAATATAAGTGCAGAAAAGCCAAGCCTAAGTGCAGTGGTGCCTTCGGGGCCAACAACAGGAAATAACTGCTTAGCAAATGAGGCGCCAGATTGAATGGTGATCATTGCTAAAATTACGCACACAAGCGCGAGCAAAAAGTCTTTAGTGGATGATTGCATTGTTTTCCTTGGTAACAATCGCCGAGTTTTGCGCAGTGTATCTGTTTTTTATTGGCTAAGTAATAGCTTGTAAGGCATACAAATTAAATTTCGGAGGGAGTGACTAATATGTGCGATGAATTTGCGTAACTGCTTATGCATAACCAAATGCAAAAGCTGAGCGCCTTAAAATAAAAAAGCCAGCGAATAGCTCGCTGGCTTATCAACGTTTAGGTTGTTTTAATGTGTTTTGCTAGCACTTTTAACTAAGCCATCTAAAGAATATAGGCCACGTTTTTCATCATTTTTACGTTTTATCTCTTCAAGCGCACGCGCTTCTACTGCGTCAAATAATGCATTAATTAAACGGTTAAAGTGTTTATGCATTGCGGTACGTGCGGCGCTTGCGTCGTGTGTTTGCAGCGCATTATAAATAGCGGTGTGCTCATCCATTACGCAATCGTTATTGTTTTTACACACGCTGCCGTAATCAGCCACAATTTGGGAGTTGTTAAGGCGTAAATCCCACAAATTTGCCACCGCATACTCAAGGGCTTTGTTACGTGTAGCACGCGCTATTATTTCGTGAAACTCGCGGTCTGCTTGTTCTACATATAAGCCTTTTTCCATGGCTATTAGCGTTTGCTTTAATTGAGCTAGTTCTTCATCGGTGATTGATTGAGCGGCAAGTGCGGCTATTTCACCTTCAATGAGTGCGCGAGCTTGGGTTAGCTCAAAAGCGCTGATCTCTTTTGTTTTTACAGATGTTTCTTGTTGTTCTATTACATAAACGCCTGAGCCGGTTTTAACCTCTACGCGGCCTCGTACTTCTAATGCAATAATAGCTTCACGAATTGTTGGGCGGCTTACGTCAAACATGTCGGCAAGTTCTCGCTCTGGTGGTAAACGACTCCCAGCAGAAAACTCTCCTTGGTTTATCAAAGCTTCAACTTTATCAACAATGCGCCAAAATAAGCGACGGTTTCCCATATTCTACCTTTATTACCTTAAGGAATAGTGGCTAATAGGCTCAAATAGCCTAAACCTACTGTTATTAGCAGAGGTTACCCCAAAATTCACTATTATGTCAAAATTCTAAAGTGATGTAACGGTCATATAATATTATAAATGAGTGTTAACCTTTTTATGTTACCAATTTAGTATAAATTTTAATAATTGGCTAGCTTGATTGGTCATGTTTTTGTGTGCTAAGTTAACTTTGCTCTTTTATATAAAGGGTAGTTAGGGCACTTTGTTTGGCTTTACCAATAAAAATAAGTAAGCCGACAATTTTAAATCTGGCCCTAACCTTGATTGCCCACGGATGGGGGTCAACTTTAGTCCGCTGTAGCGCTATTATCATTAGGGTAAACTACCCCGAGCTGTTTTCTTGCGGTATCAAGTACGTTCATTACGTCGCGGGCAAGTTGATGTGTATTAACATCTGACTCTAGCTTTTGCGCGTTTATGGTTTGCATAAAGTGCGCAACTTCGTACTTCATAAAGTGCTCATCAAATTTATCAGAAATAACCTCAACCTCCCCGTTATTAGCAACAAACTCTATGTGTTTTAACTGCGACACGGCATGTATTCGTAAGCGTCCGCGCTCACCTTGTATTTCGGTTATGTTGTCGCCTTGAGAAATTTTAGAGTAGCTAATAACGGCTTGTTTATCATCGTAATTTAATAATACGTCGCCTGCGCCATCTACGCCTGTATCTAATAACACACCACTGGCACTCACGCGCTGTGGAGCCCCCCAAAGTGCTATAAGTATATAAAGCGGATAAACGCCTAAGTCGAGTAGAGCGCCATTGGCAAAGTCGGGTAAAAAGGTATTTGGGCGTTCGCCGTTTTTGTATTTATCGTAACGTGATGAGTACTGACTGTATTGACCAATAAACTTACGGGGTTTGCCAATTTTACTAAGCGCATTTTTAAGCCGCGAAAAATTTGGCAAATGCGTGGTCATCATTGCTTCCATATAGAGGCGTTTATTAGCTTTAGCTGCAGTTAAAATAGCGTCTAGCTCTTGGCTGTTAGCGGCTGAAGGTTTTTCGCCTAATACATGCTTGCCTGCTTCAAGGCACATTACTGCATATTGTTTGTGTAGGCTATTTGGCGCTGCAATATACACCGCATCAACATGGGGGTTTTGGCATACCTGCTCAATTGAGGTGAAAATCTCTACATTAGTATTTGGGTGATTAGATAAAAAGGCTTCACCGCTCGATTGCTTGCGTGAGCACACACCATATAAATTAAATGCAGGTAGCGTATTTGCTGCGCTTAATAGGGTATCACTTATAAAATTTGTACCGACAATGACAAAGTTCATGCCTGCTCCTTAGCTTAAATAATAAGAGCCGCTACTTTAACATTTTTTTTGCTCTGTATGCTTTAGGGCGTGTTGACCTTTGGTGGTTGAATTTACAGCAGTATGTTTGGTTTTTAGGCAAGGCAGAGCCTATGTAGTGTGGTTATTCCCCATAAATAGGCGATAACGCAGCATAAAGACCAAACATGCGCTGCCCTATGGGTTCTTTCTAGGGACGATTGACTCTTTGTTGCTCCATTTTTACTTAGCCCACTAGGTTACAAACCTCGCGCCGCGATTAAATCGCCCCTAGATTGAATAAATTTCAATCCACAAAGTTCGACACGCCCTAGGAGAATACCCAAACCAGCGTTTAACACTTGCGCATAAGGTTGCTTGCTCTTGATAACCTAAAAGCATTGAAATAGCGCTGATAGAGTATTGTTTTTGACGCAAATAATGGGCTGCTAACGCGCGTCGTGTGGTGTCTTTGAGTTTTACAAAGCTGGTGTTATGTTTAGCTAACTCACGGTGCAAAGTACGCGGGTGCATATTAAGCGCCTCGGCAATAGTTTGGTTTGAACATTGGTAAATAGGCAGCATAGGCCTTATTAGTGCACTTACTTGGGCAGGTAATGACTGGCTATGTTCGTTGCGTTTGGCTAAAAAGTTAAAGGCTGCGTCGGTTTTATTAAGGTTGCTGTGGTTAAGCTTTATTGATAAGTCTGCTTTGTTTATTACAATGCCCGCACTGTTGCGGTGCTCTATTACTTTACAGCCAAAATAGGTTTGGTATGCGTGTGTATTAGCTGCCAGCTTTTGCGGTAAAAACACAGTGCTTGGCTTGCACTGATTATTACTTAATTTTTTAATTATGCTCATGGCTAAACCTAGCGTGAGCTCTATGGCTTGATTTATTTGTGGCAGGGGCCTTAGGTTAAATTCAAACGATAAAAATAAGCTCTCGTCATTATCTAATGAGTGCGTTGTTAAGCACAGTGCGGGGCTGTGTAAGTGTAAATATTTAACCACCCAGCCAAGCGCCTCTTCTAAATTAGTGCCACTTTTAGCGGCTATGGCTATGTGGCCTAAAATATCAAAGTTTTGTTTATTTGCTAGTTTAAGCCCAAAGCTTTGGCAGTTGAGTGTGTGGCTGCAGTACTCTAATAAATTTGCATAGCTCAAATAGGGCAAATATTGGTTTTCAAGGTTACTAAAGTCGACATTGACCTTACAGGTTTCCATTACGCTTGCTGGGTCTGCGCCAAGCTCTTTAATTAACGAATCTATTGAATATAAAGAGGTGGCACGTATTGGGCTGCTCATACACTGGTGCTGTAAATTAAAGAGGATGTCTAAAAATATCAAGTTTTGTGACGTTAATCTATGCACTATAGTGCTTTAATTAGTGACGATTTAAAGGCACCTATGAGTAACCATACGTTTGATTATATTATTATTGGCGCTGGTAGTGCGGGGTGTGTGCTAGCAGCACGCTTATCAGAAGATGAGCAGATCAGTGTATGCTTAATAGAGTCGGGCGGTAGCGATAAGAGCGCTTTTATACAGATGCCGGCGGGTATCGCAGCAAGTGTGCCATATGGCATAAATAGTTGGCATTACAACACGGTACCGCAAAAAGCCCTTAATAACCGATGTGGCTTTGTGCCGCGTGGCAAAGTACTTGGCGGGTCTAGCTCTACAAATGCCATGGTTTACATACGCGGCAATAAATTCGATTACAATAACTGGGCAAAAAATGGTAACCCAGGCTGGGACTACAACAGTTTATTACCCTATTTTATAAAAGCCGAAAACAATAAAACGTTTAATAACGCGCTACATGGAACAAAAGGGCCTTTGCATGTGCAAGAGCTGACTAAGCCAAGCATGGTAAACACTTGCTTTTTAAAAGCGTGTATTGAGCAAGGAATACAGTTAAATGACGATATAAATGGCGCTGAGCAATATGGAGCGCGGCTTTCGCAGGTTACGCAACATAATGGTGAGCGCTGTAGTGCTGCAAAAGCGTATTTAACACCACACTTAAATAGGCCTAACCTTAGTGTGTTTACCCACAGCCACGTTAATAAAATTATAATCAAAAATAAGGTTGCCTACGGCGTAGAGCTTGAGCGCGACGGTAAAACCACCACTTTAATGGCCAAAAAGGAGGTGCTTTTAAGCGCCGGTGCAATTAACTCGCCGCAAGTGTTAATGCTGTCAGGAATTGGCCCTAAAGCGCATTTAGCAGCGCATAACATACCACTGGAACATGCACTGGAAGGAGTCGGGGCTAATTTACAAGATCACTTAACCGTGGTGCCTTTGTGTAAAGCGAATACAGCAAAAGGCACCTTTGGGGTAAGCGTAAAAGGGGCTGCAAGTATTATTAAAGGGTGTGCGCAGTGGTTTAGTAAACGCTGCGGGGTATTAACCAGTAATTTTGCTGAGTCGCATGCGTTTATTAATGTGTTGGATAATTCGCCTGCGCCGGATATTCAACTTGAGTTTGTAATCGGGCTGGTGGACGATCATAGCCGCAAGGTTCACCTTGGCCATGGCTATAGTATTCACAGTAGTATTATGCGCCCAAAAAGCCGAGGGACAATACGGCTTGCCAATAGCAACCCACGCAGTGCGCCGCTTATTGACCCTAATTATTTAAGCCACCCTGATGATCTATCGCTTATGCTTGCAGGGCTTAAAAAAGCGCTGCGTATTATGCAAAGCCCCGCCTTTGATAAAATTCGTGGCAACTTTGTTTACCCGCTCGATGTAAATAACGACGCCCAGCTTATTGAGTTTATTCGCCAAACAGCCGATACCGAATATCACCCTGTTGGCACCTGCAAAATGGGCACCGACAACATGGCGGTGGTTAATAACAAGCTACAAGTACACGGGGTAGGAAAGCTAAGGGTTATTGATGCCTCAATTATGCCAACCATAGTAACAGGTAATACAAATGCGCCTGTTATTGCTATTGCTGAAAAGGCCGCTGATTTAATTAAATTAAGCTATAAAACGGGGTTATAAAGTGTGGCTGTAAAAGTCAGTAAGCCACGCCTGCCAGTCATCTTCTAGTTTAAGCATTTGTTGGTGCTTTTTAGCGTTAAGGTGTTTGTTTTCATCTTCGGTGGCAATAAAAGGGCCTACCCGACAAAGCGAGCAGTGATTTTCACCTAAATACGCTGGCTTTGTAAGGTGAGCGCTTAGTTCGTTTGTGTGTAACGAGATTACTTTAGGACTAAACACATAAGTGATGCCGCTGGTGTCTTTTACATGTTTATCACGGTCTACATTTCTTATTTTGTAGCCATCAAATTGGTTTATATCAAAAGGCATTTGGCCCGTGTATTTAGCCTCAAGGCCAACACTTAAGCTGCCTTCAATATTCCACTCGCGGTAGGGCTTTACATCTTTTGAGGTGATGTAGCAAAGCATAGGCCCGCTTTTGTCGAGCGCATAATTGTTAGCATATTTAATAAATTGATGAAGTAACGCACGATTAAGTACGTTCATGCTGGTTTTTTGGGTGTTGCTTTCAAATGCTTCGCGCCCTACAAAGGCAGGTATAAGCGGAAACTGAAAAATAACCACATCAAAGCTGTGTTGGTGGGCGGCTAATTTTTGCCAACACGAAGGATTAGTTACATCAAAGCTATTAATAACCTCAACATTACATTTTTTTAAGCTATTGAGCGCATTATGTTGGTATTTTTGCTCTATGATTTTGGCGCTATCATAGGTAGATGCGACTAACTTTGCCGGTTTTATATGGTTAACCACCGCATGTGAGAACGATAGATCGCCATCGCCTACGGTGAGAATTCGCCAATTAGGATTTAAATACATAGCTTAATTAGGTGTGTGAGAGTTTTGATCTGAACTTTGCGTGTTTTGTGCTGTATTAGCACCATGCAAACGATGAAACGCAAGGCGTGTTTTGAGCCCTTCAATGGCTATTTGTTTTAAAATTAGATTAAAGGTAATTAAAATAGCAAACACAATATGAACAGGGCCATGTGCAAAACCTGCTTCGGGGTTATAAAGCGTAAGCCCAAACAGCATAAATAACACAACTAACAGTATTTCTATTAATTGATTTGAGTAAAAGCTGAGCCGGCCTTCATTTTTGTGATCTTTTTTAATGCTAATAGCGCAAAAAAACGGAATAACTTTAATTTTAAAAGCGGCGTTTTTTTCTACGTAGTTTTCGCCAAGCTCGTTAAGCTGCTGGCGTAGTGTATCAATCATGGTGCGTCCTTAAATAGCAGTGCGCGGATGTTACACTATTACGCCTAGTAGGTTAAGCAGCGCAAGGTTATTTTGGGTAAAGGCTCATACCAATGGTGAGTATGTGACACACAAATACCACCGAGGTAAGAATAAAGCGCATTTTTTGATAATCACGATGGTAGGTTTGCCATTGCGGTGTGGCTTTTTCAAATATAAGAACTAACCAAAAACTTGCCCCTAACCAGGCAAGCGCCCACTCCAGCGGAATAAACGATAAAAATGGTACGGGTATAACAGGCACAACCGCTTTAATTGCATCGCTGTAACTTTGCGTGCCAGCGCGCCATAAATTGCCCGCCATAAATGCCAATATGGCAATGCTGTAAAAAGTAAAAAACTCCAAATTAACGCTATTACTGCCAAACATAAGCGGCCACGCTACACAGCCCAAAAAGGGCAGTAACCCCAAATAGCCTAGTTGAATATGATTAACAAATTTTTCCATTACAGCATGCCTTATATTTGTGTTTTTTTAAGCTCCGCTATTGTAGCAGTATTCTTAGCACTTACAGATAATAAATCGTGTACGAATAGAAGGGCGGGATAGTTCAATCCTAAAAATCGATTGTTTTAATCTAAACAATCAATTTTATTTAATTAATCAATGGGCTTATTGTATTAATCAAGCCAACGCGAAAGGCCACACATTTTGGCTGCGTTGAGTAACTTTAAAACACTTTAAATATAAATGAGGAATACTATGAGCACTTCATTGATCAACACAAAAATTCAACCTTTTAACGCAACTGCATACCACAACGGTGACTTTGTAGAAGTGTCTGAAAAAGACGTACTAGGTAAGTGGTCTATCTTCTTCTTTTACCCTGCAGATTTCACATTTGTATGTCCTACAGAGCTTGGCGATGTTGCTGATTACTACGAGCAACTACAAGAAATGGGCGTAGAAGTTTACTCAGTATCAACTGATACTCATTTCACGCATAAAGCATGGCATGACACGTCAGACACTATTGGTAAAATTAAATTCCCAATGATTGGCGACCCAACTGGTCGTATTACTCGCAGCTTTGGCGTTATGATTGAAGAAGAAGGCCTTGCACTTCGTGGTACATTTGTAATGAACCCTGAGGGCGAAATTAAAGTAATCGAAACTCACGATTTAGGTATTGGCCGTAGCGCTAAAGAGTTAGTACGTAAAGTACAAGCTGCACAATACATTGCAACTCACGACGGTGAAGTTTGCCCTGCATCTTGGCAGCCAGGTGAAGACACACTTGCTCCTTCACTAGACCTAGTTGGTAAAATCTAAATACAGGTTTATCCACTGTTATAAGGGCAGGTAACTGCCCTTAAACCAACATCATTTCGTTTGTTGGTGCCTCCTATCTCAACTCGGACTCATTAGCACATGCATTAGTTGGCATGGGAGGCTTGCTGTTTAAATTTTCCTAAAAAGGGTTAAGCCATGTTAGATAACAACATCAAAAATCAATTAAAAAGCCATTTTGAATCGCTTACTCAACCTGTTGAGCTGCTTATTGCCTTGGATGACAGCAAAAAATCAGCAGAAGTAGAAAGCTTAGCAAACGATTTAGCCTCGCTAAGTGACAAGTTTACAGTAGTGAACAACCCAGATTCGAGCGCACGTCGTCCATCTATGGTTGTGCATTCACCTGAAAAAAATACCCACATTACGTTTGCTGGCGTACCTATGGGTCACGAATTTACAAGTTTAGTGTTAGCGCTTTTACATACTGGCGGGCACGCAAGTAAAGCTAAAAGTGAAGACATTGAGCAAATACAATCACTCAATCAAGAACTTAATTTTGAAGTATACATAAGCTTAAGTTGCCAAACATGCCCGCAAGTAGTGCAGGCGCTAAATACAATGGCAGCAACAAACAGCAAAATTAAAGCAACCATGATTGACGGCGCACTCTTTCAAGACGAAGTAGAAGAGCGCAACATTTTAGCAGTACCGGCTGTTTACTTAAATGGCGAGCCATTTAGCCAAGGTGCATTAAGCCTAACTGACATATTAAACAAAGTAGACACTAAAGGCGCGGCTAAGCAAGCTGCAGCACTAAGCGAAAAAGACGAGTTTGATGTGTTAGTAGTAGGTGGCGGACCTGCGGGTGCCTCAGCCGCTATTTATTCTGCTCGTAAAGGGTTAAACACGGGTATAGTTGCCGATAGATTTGGTGGCCAAGTTGCCGATACGTTGGCTATCGAAAACTTTATTTCGATTAAAGCCACTGAAGGTCCAAAGCTTGTTGCTCAGCTTGAAGAGCATGTTAAAGAATACGATGTAGATGTAATGCATAACCAACGCGCAGCAGGGCTTGTTCGCGGTAGTAATGGTTATGAAATTACCCTTGAAAACGGGGCTACTTTAAAAGCTAAATCGCTTGTTTTAGCAACCGGTGCACGCTGGCGTGAAATGAACGTACCCGGTGAGCAAGAGTACCGCGGTCATGGCGTAGCTTACTGCCCACACTGTGATGGCCCGCTATTTAAAGGTAAGCCTGTTGCCGTTATTGGTGGTGGTAACTCGGGTATAGAAGCGGCAATCGACTTAGCTAACATTGTAGAGCATGTAACGGTACTTGAGTTTGCTGACACGTTACGCGCTGACGAAGTACTTATTCGTAAAGCGAATAGCTTAAGCAACATCACTATTATTAAAAATGCGCAAACCACTGAAGTAGTAGGCGATGGTAAAAAAGTAACCGGACTTAATTACACTGACCGTGTAACAGGCGAGGAAAAATCATTAGCACTTGCAGGTATTTTTGTACAAATAGGTTTGATCCCTAATACCGAATGGTTAAAAGAGAGCGACCTTACACTAAGCAAGTTTGGCGAGATAGAAATTGACGCTAAAGGCGCAACCTCATTACCGGGCGTTTACGGTGCGGGAGACGCGACAAATACGCCATTTAAGCAAATCATTATTGCAATGGGTAGTGGTGCAACAGCAAGCTTAGGGGCGTTTGATTACTTAATTCGCCATAGCGAGCAAAGCAACCAAGAGCAAAATGCAGCTTAATAGGCAAACCTTCTCTTGATGTAACAGCAATAGGTACACCCAAAAGCTGTTTGTTAACCCAAGCCGCCCTCTCCAAAGGCGGCTTTTTTAATGCTTATAGCAATATACTTATTAATCGCAGCCGCCAGAATCCCCACCGCAATCATTATCAGAATGTGATTTATTACTAGCAAAAACTGAAGAGTCGCTGTATGTATAAGTTGAAGAGCCACGTGATGCTTTACCACTGATAAACGTAACTAATAACAATACGCCTGATACAATAACGATCGTTATTGATGAACCCCATTGCCCTGTAGAAATGCCTTTAAATATGGCAAAACACAGTACAATAAATAGTAATGTTCTTATTATATTTTTCATTTTATATCCTTACTAGTTAAAGCGAGTTTACTTTAGTTGTATGTTCTAAGGCGTTAGAAAGCGCTTTTTCTATGTGCGGAAGCTTAAATGGTTTAGAGACAAACATATCCATGCCTGCTTGCTGGCAAGCTAGTTTATCTTGCGAGGAAGTGTTGGCTGTAAGGGCTACAATGTAGGTGCTTTCTTTAGGGCAAATATGTTGCGATCTTAGTGTTTTAGTGGCTTCAAAACCATCTAAGATTGGCATAATGCAATCCATAAAAATAAGGTCGTAATGCTTTTGCTTGCACTTAAAAATAGCGTCTTGGCCATCGATGGCGCAGTCAGCTTTTACGTTTAACTTATCAAGAGAGGCATCAAGCACACGGCGGTTTATATCGTTGTCATCAACAATAAGCACACTAAGTGAGTGACTGTTTAGCTCAATTTTTGACTGGGTGTCGTCTATTATTTGCTCTTTACCAAGCTCTAGCGGAATATTAATATTGAACGTTGAGCCTTTTTGTAACTCACTCGTCACCGTTATTGTGCCACCCATGTATTCTATCAGCTCTTTTATAATTGCTAGACCAAGCCCTGTGCCCCCTTTATTGTTTTTAGCGTCAACCTCTTGTGTAAACGGCGAAAATAAAGACTCTAAAAAGGCGGGGGTCATGCCTCGGCCAGTATCAGAAACTGTGATACCAAGAGATAACGCGTCGTTATTATTAATAAGCTGTGTTTTAAGTTTTACATGGCCTTGCTCGGTAAATTTTAATGCGTTACTTAATAAGTTAGAGGTAATTTGGCTCAGGCGTGTACTGTCGCAAAAGGCCCAGCAGCTATCATCAATCGTATTTTCTATGATTAGCTCAACATGGCTGTCTTTAAATAACGGGGTATATAAAGAGGCTAAATCACTAAATATAGTTTTAAGCAGTACATCGGTTGGTTCTAGTTTTAGCTCACCATGATTAATTTTAGAAAAATCGAGTACTTCGTTGATAATATTAAGTAAAATATCAGCGCTGCGTAGCGCTATTTTTATTTTCTCGTCTCGTTTCTCAGTATCTTTTTCATCTATAAGGGTGGTGAGCATGCCGGTTATACCATTTAGCGGTGTGCGTAACTCGTGGCTAATTTTAGCAAACAGCATACTTCTATCTTCTAACATATGCTCTGCTTCGGCTTTTTTCTTTTTAAGTTCTTCTCTAAGTAATATGGATTCGGTAATGTCTTGAAATGTACCAAATAATCTTATGCAATTACCTTCATGAAACTCAGCTTCTCCAAAGGTCGAAATCCAAATTTCTTGGTTTTGTGCAGTGACAACCTCAAGCTCTAAATCCCATTTTTCACCTTTGGTTTTGGCGTTTTCTACTGCTTGATTTATGGCGTCTCTGCTGGCGCCTTCTTTGTAAAACTCAATTGCATTATCAATGACGGGCAGGTAGTTGTCGGCGACTTGGTGGATACGTTTAGTTTGGGTGCTCCAATAAACTTTGTTTTCGATTAAATCGACCTCCCAAGTGCCGATATTAGCGATGTTTTCGAGCTTAGAAAGGGTATAGCTATTTTTTAAAAGTTGCTCTTTGGTGTCTATTTTTGCAAATTCAGAGCCTAGCCATTGAGCAAATAACTCAATGTAATCATAGGCTTCGTCACTAAATGCAGTTGACTCGTTAGGTGATGAAAAGTTAACAGTACCAAAGGTTTTGTCAGCTACTTTTATAGGCGCACCAATGTATGACTCAAGTTGAAAATTGATGTAGCAAGGGTGAGTTGCAATCGAGCTTTGTGAAGCTTTATGAAACGAAAGCGCCGAGCTTGCAGATAACGTATGGACACAATAGGTGCCATCTAGCTCAAATTGTGTACCGGGCAATAAGGCGTTATCGGGTGTTAGAGCATGCAATACTGTGTACGTATTGGCGTCTATTTTACTAATTATTGCTATATCAAGGCTGAACACTTCTAAGCCAAACGCGAGTAGGCTTTTAATTTTAGAATTAAAATCCAGTGTTTGGTCTGAAACTATATCGTGAAAACGCCTTAAAAAGTTCACCGCAATTACCTTAATTTTATTTTTATTTCTTTATATGTATCGACTGATTGGCACATTTATTTATACGTTTTTAACAGTTTATACTAACAGGTGTAAACTATTGAGTAATTTATAATTATTTCCCATAAATTGGCGTTAATGTAGCATTAATGCCATACAGGTGCAGGCCTAAGGGTTTTGCCCAGGGGAATTTACTAATTGTTATTCGGTTTTTACTTTGCTCACTAAGTTACAAAGCTCACGCCGCGGCTAAATAGCCTAAGTTGAACGAATTTCATCCTGAATGGCCAGCAGACCCTAGTTTAATTGTCTAGCATAATTAGTATAAATAGCAAGATTTACCCCATTTAGTACGTTGAATTAGGCGTGTATTCTGGGTTTATATCGCCGCCGACTTCTTCAGGGTCAACATCGTTTATAAGTAACACTTCACGCACGGCTTCTATGTGATCAAGTACGGTTTGATAACGCTCGCCATACTCATATTTTGTTACCTCAATGGCCTGTGGCATATACGTAAATGCAATTTTTAATGCGTGTAATGCATCTGGGTTGATTTTTTCGCTCATGATTTTCCTCTAATTAAGCGTAAGCTATAGCTAACCTGAGTTCTGGATAATAAATCTATCTCAAGCAGCTATTTTTAGCGCTAACTGCGTTGAATTTTCTTGCAATAGACCAGCTATTGACGCGTAAATTCGCCTTGTTTTCACCAAAAACTTCTAGCTAGAGAGAAACAGGCTTAAATCTCTTAACCAGAATTCAGGTTAGTTAATAAAATAGCACCAAATACAATACGATAAATACCAAAACTTACAAAAGTGAAATTTTCTAAAAATCGAATAAATAGTTTAATGGTAAAATAGGCAACTATAAATGAGGTGATAAAGCCTACTGCGAGGGCTGTTAAGTCGCTGAGGCTAAACAATTGGTAGTGCTTGAACAGGTCGTAACCAGAGGCAGCAGCAAGTACAGGCAGACCTAATAAAAATGAAAATTCGGCACTGGTTTTACGATTTAACCCGCACAACATAGCCCCTACAATTGAACTACCCGCACGGCTTGTACCTGGTATAAGCGCAAATACTTGTGCGACTCCTATCCATAGCGCTTGTGTATAAGTAACGTGAGTTACGTCAATAGTTGTGCTGTAATTCTCTTTATAATTGCGCTCAAGCAATATAAAAATGATACCACCAATTATGAACATTACTCCCACCACTGGCACACTAAATAGTGTTTTTATTACGTCACTAAATAAAAAGCCAATAACGGCCAAAGGGATAAACGCAATGGCTACTTTTACCCATAGATTTAAATGTTTTGGGCTAAATTTGTCTTTGTAGTTTGCAAGTACTGCCAAAATAGCAGCAAGTTGAATAATAACTTCAAATGCAAGGTTTGCGTCGGTTGACTCAATGCCTAGCCACTTGGAGGCTACAATTAAATGGCCCGTAGATGAAATGGGTAAAAATTCTGTGATCCCTTCGATAATACCTAAAATAATGGCGTTTAAAATATCCATGGTAAATGGCTTCCTAATGAATAATAGTGGTTCAAAAATAAATATATCTAAATAGCGGGCTAAGCATAAAAGCTTGAAAGTCATTTAAAAAGATTTTTAAGCTGATAAACCTATCATCAATAGCAACTTTTAGTGCTAACCGCACAGAATTAATTGTATTTTTTTATAAATGCGCAATATAATACAAATAGTTGTTATTTGCATATGCGAATGCGTATGCCCGCTATTTATTTAATGAGCTAAAAATGAATAATAAAAAAACCTTTAGCGCTACAAAGCGTCGTCATTTAATGGCGTGCGTATTGGCATTGGTAACCGCTACGGTGATGATCACCGGCATGACTACCTACTTACCTTTGCAAATGAGTGAACAAATTTTATTGCCTATTTTGCTGTTTCCAATTATTTGGGTTGGGCTTTTTATATACGCCTACATTAGCGAAAAAGCATGGCAGCCATTTTTACTTATGATCACTTTGTGTTTAGTGCATGGGATTTTAAGTTATTTTGCATTAATGCAGGGGCAAGGATGAAATCAATTACTTTAAAAAAGCTATTTTTATTACATAGTTGGGTGGGCGTAGTTACTGCTGTTTTATTATTTGTTGTGGCTTTTACTGGCGCGTTAGCAGTGCTTGCAAGGCCCGAACTTAAAATTTGGGCTAACCAATCGCTGCAACAAACCCAGCAAATCCCCAATAGTGAAATAACCAAATTAGTTAATACATACCACGCGCAAGTACCTGAAGAATTTGGTGAAAATATTCACGTGTTTATGCCAACAGGACATAATTTTCATTTACTGACTTTAGTATTTGAATCGCACCATGGTGATGAGAATTACCAGCAAGAAGTACTTCGGGCATTCGAATTTGACCCAGCAAGCTTAGCGTTGGTAAATACCTACTATGGCCCTAGTAAGCAATATTATGCCAATAGAAAAACAGATGCAGCCAGCTACATTGGTGAGTTTCACGCCGACTTACACTTAGGGCGACCTATAGGGCTTATTTTAACTGGGTTTTTAGGTTTAACATTATTAGTAAGTACGGTAACTGGCTTATTTATACATCGTAAATTAATTAAAGAGCTATTTACCTTTAGATGGCTTAAAGGCTTTGATATAACCATAAGTGACGGCCACAAAGTAATGGGCATTTGGGGTAGTATTTTTAATATTGTTATTGGCTTTAGTGGCGCATTTTTAGGGCTTGCAACCGTAATTTTGCTACCTGCAGCTGCTTTTGTAAGCTTTGGTGGCGACCAAGATAAGTTGATAGAAACTTTTACAGCTATTCCTGAGCCAATAATTAGTCATGTAAATCAACCTACTAGCATAACCGCTATTTTAAGTGATGCGCAGCAACGCTATCCACATGCTGTTATTTTAGATGCCACTGTAATGGCACATAACGATGCAAACGCACAAGTGTATTTACGCCTTTTAGGAGGCGAAGCTGTGGCTTCTCAGTTAGTGCATTACAATGGGCAAGGGGAGTACATCACCTCAATGAGTAGCTTTGGCGATATAGCAGGGGTATCAATTAAAATTATTGAAATACTCTTCCCGCTCCACTTTGGTAATTTTGCCGGTCTATTTGTGAAGTTACTTTGGGTAATGCTTGGCTTAGCATGTGCCTTAATGCCACTCTCTGGCATGATGATGTGGTTAGCAAAGCGTACCAGAGGCAGTACACCAACGCTTAGCGCTGACGCGTATGCAAGGTGGAACCGTTTTATTATAGGCAGTTGTGGTGGTTTAGTGTTGGCTTGTTGTGTGTTATTCCCTGTGCAAGTACTTTTAAACTATGCCGTGGCGGGTACTGAGCACAACGCTTACTTTGGGCCGGTATTTTTTTACTCTTGGTTAATATGGATGGTGATTGCAGCACTTTGGAAAAATTATAAAAACTACTTTAGAGCAACCTTGTTGCTTTGCGCCTTGTTTTTAATGAGTGTTTTACCACTTAATAGTGTATTGGGCGTAAATAACGTTGTTAATGCGAACAGCACTCTGGTGGTCTTTACAGATGTTAGCTTTTTAATTGTTGGGCTGGCGTTTTTATGGGGATACTTAAAAACAAGCTCTGAAGCTATGCCACTTGCAGAGGTAAAAGCAGCATGAACATAGTTTTGATAGTTATTGCGCTAGCGAGTTTACTGGCCGCTTTATTATTAATCAGAAGTAAGCACGGCAAAGCAGCCTATAAGTGGCTGTATTGTTGGGCTTTAATAGCTATTGCCTTAGCGTGCTTTATACATGTTTACGCTGTGATAGCGGGCATTGTATGCACCATTGCAGCGCTTACTATAATGGGCATACTGGTTGCGTTATCTGTTGGTAAACAACACACTTAGCTTAAAAAGGCTTTGGCTGTATCGATTCCCATTTTATATCCATCGTTAAGCCGTTTCACGTTTTTGGTTGTACGACCCACTCTAAATTGAGACGGTGGAGCGATTATATTGACTTTGCAATCTTGTGGCGGGTTATTAATAAAATCTATGCTGGTGTTGTAAACATGCGCTCTGTTAATCGCACTTTTTATTAAAGCGGGGTAGTCTCTATATAGTTTTTTAGTTAACCACTGCGATTTACTTGGCTTTTTTCTATAGCCTAGAGGCTGAGAAAGCACAACGGTTATTTCTTGAGCGCCCATTTCGTAAGCTTTAATTACGGGAATAGAGTCTGCTACGCCGCCATCGGTCATCGCAATTTCATTAATTATAGGGTAGTTACGATATGCAATTGGAATCGCACACGATGCTTTAAGTTGCTCTACCATCGCATCACTACTTGCTTTAAGGTAGTGGGGCTGCCCTGAGCTGATAGCGGTAGAAACGATATAAAATTCGTGATCTGCCTTCGCAAAGGCTTCTGTATTGAGGGGGATCTCTTTAATGGTTGCTTGCCACAGCCAATCTAAATCAAACAAGTGACCGCCTTTAATAAAGCGCGCTAAATTAATAAATTCAGGCCGACACGAAAAATCGGTAATAACATGGTAATTTCGTTTAGGTTGTTGGCATAAATAAGCGGCTATATTGGTAGCGCCAGCAGAAACCCCAAAGTAATTAGTAAAAGGTTGATAACGCTGCGCTAAAAACTCATCCAATACGCCGGCGGCAAAAATACCGCGCATTGCGCCTCCCTCAACCACTAAAGAATGTTTATTGTTATTATTAATCATACTATTACCTCCCTTTTGATGATATTACCAACTAACCAAGTAAAGCGCGATAAAATGATTAAATAATTGGCTGTATAAATTTTTATAAGTAGGCTGTAAAAAGTGTTTAGCTTTTAATGTGTTTTGTTTCATCGCCTGAATTAGGGATTTCTGATAAAGTACTTATTAATACAAGGCTTTGTTAATATTAAAGAATCGTTATTTATGACTGACTCAAGTGTGACCGTATTTAGTAACCTGCAAAATAAGTTAGGCGAAAGCCCGCTTTGGCACCCTTTGCTTGAAACGCTATTTTGGGTAGATATAGAAAAAAACCTACTGCTGAGTAAGTGTGTAACAAAGCCTGACTCACTAACACAAGTTGAAATGCATGATACGGTTTCAGCTTTAGCGTGGCTTGATAAAGCCCACCTTATTATTGGCACAAGTACGGGGATTTATAAATACCATATAGCTTCTGGGGTGCGCCAAACGCTTACATTATTAGAAAACACCCAGCCCACACGACGCGCTAACGATGGCCGAGCCGATCCTTGGGGTGGGTTTTGGCTAAGCACTATGGATAAAAACGCCCGCACAGGCGAGGGGAAAATTTACCGTTTTTATCAAAATTCGCTTAATTGCGTGGTGCAAGGTTTAACCATTCCCAACGGGTTATGTTTTGATAAAGCACGCTCACGTGCTTATTACTGCGACTCTAAAGCCAGCTGTATTTTTACTTTAAATATAAACTCACAAAGTGGCGAGCCTATATTGCCCGCCCAAGTTTTTTATCAATTTAAAAATACCCAAGTTGATCCTGATGGTTGTGTGATTGATGCTCTTGGCAACTTATGGCTTGCGGTATGGGATATGGGCTGCGTTATGTGTTTATCGCCAGACGGGGAGGTTTTAAAAACACTACCGCTTGCTGCAACAAAACCTACAAGTGTTGCCTTTGGTGGCAATAAAGCACAGTGGCTATTTGTAACCTCTGCAGATGACGTTAATGCAAAACGCAACCAGTCATTACAAGGTAATGTGTTTAAAATAACAGGCATAAAAAACGGGCAGCTAGAGCCGCCCGTAATAATATAAAACGTTATGAGACAGGTGCAACCCACATAACACCCACCTCTTTTTTAACCACCATCACTTTGGTGCCAGCACTAATGGGTTGTGTACTTTTGAGTTGCCAGCTTATACCAGAATATTGATGTGTTGTTATTTCTTTATCTGAAACATCTTTTGCTAATACAAAAGTAAGATCGGCGAAATCGCTATTGACTTGCTTAGAATCTACATTTTCTTGCATACGCTTCATGGGTTTCCATAAGAGTAGAGCTAAAACAGCGGTAATGATGGTATTGCTCCAAAGTGCCGCTGTAATACTTTCGGGTAACACTCCTACTACCATTAATAGCCCTGAAGTAAGCAAAGATAACCCCAAGAAAAGCAAAATAATAGTCGATAGCCCTAAAACAGCGACTTCTATTATTAATGCAATAATACCTATAACCATTAAAGCTTGTGGTAAGTTTTGCGAAATTAGGTCCATATATTCTCCTAAATTAAGCTAATAGGCTTTATTGCAACTTTTGCGTTTTATTTAATGTATTGATAATAGACATACCTTGCGCTACGAGCGAGCTTGCATCGGTGGCGTTATCGGGAAGTAAAACGACCGATGACTCTTTAGCTATGGCCTCTTTAGCAGCGATAGCCTTAGTTGCAAGGTCTAATTGTATTGCCTTTTGTCCTTGTTCTGTATCTGCTGCTGCACCTACCTCACGCAGGGCATCTGCTTGTGCTTCAGCTACCGCAATAATAGCTTTTGCTTCACCTTCAGCTCTGAGTATTTGTTCTGCTTTTTCTGCTTCTGCGGCAAGTACTTGCGCCTGTTTTTTACCCTCTGCAACATTAATATTTGCTTGTCTGTCACCTTCGGATTCTAATATTTGCGCGCGTTTTACACGTTCAGCTTTCATTTGTGCTTCCATTGCTTCCATCACTGATTGAGGCGGCACAATATCTTTTATTTCATAGCGTAAAACCTGTATTCCCCATGGTTCCGCTGCTTGGTTTATCGCTGCGACAATGTTGGTATTTAATAAGTCACGTTCTTCAAATGTTTTATCTAGTTCCATTTTACCTAATTCTGAACGCATGGTTGTTTGCGATAATTGAGTAACAGCAAATACATAGTCATCCACACCGTATGTTGCTTTGTAAGGGTCAAGTACTCGAAAGTACAATACACCGTCAACAATTAAGGAGATATTATCTTTTGTGATGGCTGACTGTGAGGGAACATCTTGAGCTTGTTCTTTCAAACTACGATCTGCAGCTATGCGATCTATAAATGGGACAATAAAATTGAGGCCAGCTTCTTTGGTTGATTGGTATTTTCCAAAGCGCTCTATTAACCATGCCCGGTTTTGAGGTACAAACTTAACGCTACTTTTTAGAAGTACAATTACAAAAACAAGTAAAAATGCTTCAACAGTAAATACCATATTTAGTATTTGATTGATTGGATCCATTTAAAAATTCCTTATGAGAGTGGAGTTGCTGAGTTGTTGTATTGTTTAGAATTTCAGCGTATATAGATTACCACTACTTGAATTTACGCACCACAAAAACAAGCTTTTAGTGAGTGGGTTTAAATTGGCACACCTTATTTCGGCCTGTTTCTTTTGCGGTATAGAGTGCTTGATCGGCTTTACTTATAAAGCACTGCGGTGTGCTATTTTTATACGGCATGGCAGAATAAAAACCGATACTTAACGTTAAGTACTCACTTACGGTAGAATTGTTGTGTTTTATGCCAGCCGCTTTAATTGCTTGTTGAATTAAGTGGATAAATTGCAGGCAGTCTTGCTCATTAGTTGCCGGTAAAATTACGGCAAATTCTTCACCGCCATAGCGCGCGGTTAAATCGCCCTCGCGTCGGCATTGCGACTTAAGCGCAGCTGCCACTTTAACCAAGGCTTCGTCGCCTTGCTGATGGCCGTAACTGTCGTTGTAATTTTTAAAAAAATCTATATCGCACATAATTAAGCTAACGGGTTGCTTAGCTCGTGCGCAGCGTTTAATTTCGCTCTCTAGGGCTTTGTCAAAACAACGCCTGTTTGCAATTGTGGTGAGGCTGTCGGTATTTACAAGTTGGTTGAGTTTTTGATTCGCGGTAATTAGTTGCTGTTGAATATGCTGAAGCTCTTGTTTGTAGTTTAAGTTTTTAAACGCATTCGTGATTATTTCACCAACTAGCTTTAACCTAATTAAGTCTAAGTCTGTCCACTCACGTTTTTGTTTTACACAGTCACAACCTATAAAGCCTACTAGCTCTTTATCGTAGCGAAGGCCAATACATAACACCGATTGAATACCTTCACGCTTTAGTTCTTGTTTTTCTTTAGTCGCCTTTGCTGGAAGGCCGGCAACATCATTTACTCTAAATAAGTGTGTGGTATCCATTAAGTTAGTAAAGTAGGGGAGTGAAGTTTTTGGGACATGCTGTAGCTGATCTTTAAATGGTTGAATGCCTTGATTAACCCATTCATGAGTATTTCGCATTAACTGACCATCATCAGAAAATTTAAATAAGTAGCTTCTATCGGCATGGCATACGGTGCCAATGGCTTTAAGCGCAAACTCTATATGTGTATCAATATCGTTAATTTGAATATCTATTAAGTCGGTAGAAATTTTTGAAATAATTTTATCAAAGTTATATTGCGCATCTTCGTTGTGTTCAATTACCTCAAACGTAGCAATGTATAAATGGCTGTTTAATTGAGCGAGTTTGGCGTTTAGTAATAGGCCCTTAGTTTGTTTTTGTACACATACGTGGCAGTTAGTATTTATAACTAAGTATTTTTCAAACAATTGCTCAATAGTAAATTGCTTTTTACTTTCTGGACTACTTAGCGTGAGGTGCTTAAAATCTGAATTTTTTAAGGTTGTCTGTGAGGGTAAATCAAACATACTTTGCGCGTGAGAGTTTGCTTGAAAGGTCTGTTTTTTTGTATCACAAAGTAACACGGCAAACGGAATAAGTTTTACAGTACTCCATACATCTTCGGTTGGTTTTGAGCCCACTCACTACTCCAGTTTGTTTTACATACAATTTTATTATTCCTATTGTAATATTTAGTCTAACTTTAGCTATTTTGCGAAGTTTTTAGTGCGTTTAAGCGGGCTTCGTATTACAATTGCTACTGTATATCATTACTCTTTTCTACTCTAAGCCATCTGCTGGCTTATTTGCAATTTAAGTATAGGTTTTTCAAGCATTTCATGACAGAAATCACTACACACCAGGCGTCTCGTCGTCGGTTACTTATCGCATTAGCGATAACATGTTCATTTATGGTCATTCAGGTAGTAGGCGCTTATTATGCTAACTCGCTGGCTGTACTTGCTGATGCAGGGCATTTATTTGTGCATAATAGCTCGCTATTTATTGCACTTATTGCTTCAAGCTTAGCCATTCATTTTGCTAAAACTTATAACGATGGTTACCAACGGGCTGAGCTAATTGGTGGTTTAGTGAATGGTTTGCTGTATTTGACGATAAGCTCCGTTATTTTGTATGAAGGTGTAGAGAGGATTTCCCATCATAACGAGGGGCATGATTTAGCTATAAACAGCTTTTTAATGTCGAGCATTGCCTCTGTGGGGTTTTTATTTCATGGTGCTGCAGCGTGGGTGCTTTATAAAGGACGTAAAGCAAGCATTAATGTGTATGCTGTATTTTTGCATTCGTTTTTTGACATTATATCGACTATTTCTACGTTTATAGCCGGTGTACTTATTTATTATACGGGCTGGAGCATTATCGATATTTTATCGAGCATGCTGATTGCCTCGTTTGTGTTATTTACCGGCGGAAAAGTGATCACTAGCTGTATTAAAGGTCTGTTTTTTAATAACGCGAAGTTACCTAAAGTGAAAGACATTGAGCAGTCGATTACCGATTTAGAGCATGTGCATAACGTACATAATGTAACCGTGTCGCGCAAAGACAACGATATTATTGTCGGTGCTCACGTGGTGTTAAAGCAGCATTGTACAATTGAAAAGCACGATGAAGCCTGCCGTTTAAAAATAGAAAAGCTCCTCGCTGCGCGTTTTAATGTTAAAACCAGCGTACTACAAATAGAAAGCCACGAATGCCAGCATATTCATAGCTAACTTTTTATTAAACTATGAATATGCTCATGTGTTTTGGGGTTTTGTAATTGCGCCGCCCGCATCGGTTTTGCAAAATAATAACCTTGTAAAACATGGCAGCCTAATCCCTCTAAAAAGGTTTTTTGTTGCTTAGTTTCTACGCCTTCGGCGATGCAATAAAGCTCAAGGTTTTGGGCTAACGTGTAAATGGTTTTGATTATCGACTCATCACTTTTATCAACCCCAATGCTGTTAACAAAACTTTGATCTATTTTAATTACATCAATAGGAAATTGGCTCAAATAAGTGAGTGATGAGTAGCCAGTGCCAAAGTCATCTAATAACAGTTTAAAACCAGCAGCCTTTAGCTTTTGTAGTTGTTTTGCGGCTTTATGCTTATCTTCTAGTAATATGTTTTCTGTTATTTCTAGGCGCAGTTGCATCGGGCTCATTTGATGCTGTGTTAAAATATTGGTCAGCCTAGTTGCTATATTTGTCCTTAAAATGTGCTTAGGCGACAAGTTAAGTGAAATATAAAATAACGGGTTGCTAGCTAATGTAGGTGCAAGCTCTGTTAGCGCACGCTCTAAAGCCTGCTCAGTTAACGCTTCTATAAGGCCTGTTTCTTCAGCAATAGGGATAAATAATGCCGGCGAGACAAATTGGCCGTTATTTTCCCAGCGCATAAGTAACTCAACCCCGTTTATTGTTTGTGCGTGCGTGTCTATTATGGGTTGGTAGTGATTAAATAATAAATTATCTTTTGCGGCATCTTTTAAATCGTTTTCGAGGATTAGTTTTTGTTTTATTTGCTCGTTCATCGAATCGTTAAAAAACTTAAACCCGTTTCGGCCTGCTTGCTTTGCATGCATCATGGCTACATCTGCATTTCTGATCAGTAAATCGGTCGAGCTGGCATCAAATGGGTATAAAGCCACGCCAATACTGGCTGATATATTAATAGAAAAATCTTCGATAATGACCTTATTGGCAAGTTCTGAGCTGATACTTTTAACTATGTTATTAAGTGCACCAATGTCTTCTAGGTTATCAATAAGCACTAAAAATTCGTCACCGCTTTGGCGGCCAAGGGTGGCATTGCTTGGCAACATAGCGCTTACTCTTTGGGTAATATTACACAGTAGTTGATCTCCCACTGCGTGACCAAATGTGTCGTTTACCGGTTTAAATTTGTCTAAATCAATAAATAGTAAAGCACTTTGAGTTAGCTCATTGTGCGCTTTTTTAATCGATTTACTAATTTTTTGATGCATTAAACTACGGTTAGGCAATTGTGTAAGGGGATCGAAATTAGCTAAATAGCGCAGCTCGTCTTCCGCTTTTTTTTGCTCTGTTAAATCAGAAATAACAATCACATAATAACTTATGCTATGTGTGTCTTTGGCAATTGCTGTGGCGCTTATGTGAATGGGATGGTGCTGGTTAATCGATGTTTTGATAACCGCATCAGTGCGCCAATTTTGCTTTGCTGCTAAGCTTTTTAATGTGCTAGCGTAGCGTTTACATTGTGCTTTACCTATCGCATTAACAAACACTTTTAAGCTAAGCGGGTGCGTGTGATTTTGCGAAAAGGTTTTTATAAAACTGTTATTGGCAGAAACAGGCACTAAGTTATTATCCAAAATAAGTAGCCAGTCGTTTATTTGCCCAAACGCTTCACCTAAAATATTGGCTTGTTGCTCGTTTGCCCGCTGTTCAGTTATGTTGGTATATATACCAGATACAGACACCGGTTTATTTGTTTGTTCGTCATAAATAATTTGCCCTAAATCTTGATACCACAACCAATGGCCCAGCTTATGCTTTAACCTGTAAGTTGCTTGCCAGTGCTCATGCTTTTTTTGTTTGGTAAAATTTAACCAATGCGAAATAACCCGCGGTTTGTCTTCAGGGTGAATTAAAGTTAAATAATGTTTTAACGGGATACGGCTTGGCAAATTAGTATACCCTAGTTCACTCCCCCGGTTTGTATTTACCGAATCGTCGCTGTAATGGTAATCCCAGATGCCACTTTTATTGTTACTGAGCGCAAGCTCGGTTTGTTTTTGCGAGTGTATTGTCGCTTTTTGCGCGTTAGCTATTGCTAGCTGTCTGCTTCTGTACTGCCAAAACAGTAAACACAGCACTGCTATGGTAATTATAATATAAGCCGCATACGCATAAGGAGATTTCCAAGGCGCAAAGGCTACTTTAAAGTTTAAAATTGCCGGCTTTGAATCAGTTGCGCTATTAAAATTAACCGCACTGGCTTTTAATTGATAATTACCAGGCGGGAGCTTTGTAAAAAATATTTTGTTTGTTTTTAAATCATCATATTCTAGTGAGGTAGGCCCTTGCAGCGTTATTTTATAACGCGTTTCTGCGTTATTTTGAAAATCAAAATTCGTAAAACTGACCTCTAACCCCATATCTTCATGCGATAGATGCAGTACGTTGGTGGCAAACTGGTTTGGCTGATAGTTTAAATCGCGCGACATTAAAGTAATATCGGTTATTGATGTTGTGGTTTGTGTAGTTTGCTCCAAAAACTCAGCCGGGTTAAACGAAACAGCGCCATAACTACTGCCAAACATAATATTGTTATTTTTAAGTGTAATAGCCCCTAAAGGGCTAAATAAATTAACCGATAAACCATCTTTAACCGTAAAAACCTTCAACTTTAATGTATTCGTATTTAAGCGGTACAAACCATTTTTACTGCTAAACCATAAATAGCCATAGTCATCGCTAATAAGTGAATAAATAGACTGTGTTTTTAAGGTATTACTTACGTTAAAATGGTACTTTTTTTCAAAGCTTTGCGCATCTATACCCACTAGGCCTTCACTGGTTGTGGCGAGCCATAAAATGTTGTTTTTATCCATTAACCAGTTTTCTACTGTGTGGTAATTTTGGCTGTCTTTTTTACTGGTTTTGTAAATAGTGGTAAGGGTGTTTGTTTGCTCATTAAAACGGTAAAAGTGGGTAGTTGTACTTAATACAAACTCATTTGGGTAATCATCAAAGGGGCGATGGAAAGTATAGGCTTCTAGTGGGTCAACGTGTTGTTTTAATCCGTTTATTTCGCGCGTTAAGCCTGTTTTACCATTGTATACATAAAAACTATGATCATTATAAAAAGCGAATGTGTCGGGGGCTACTTCTGATAAACCATAAATAGCAGTTTCTTTAGGCATTGCGTTATTTAAATCTTTTTTTGCAACAGCGGTGCCTGTTTCTTTGTCAAATAAAATTAAACTGTAGTACCCCGTTAGCCATAAATACCGCGACGTTGGGCCTAAATACGCTTTATTAATTGCAAAAATAGCGTATTCACCATAAACCGCTTTTGGGTCTTGCGAAGTTAAGTAGTAGGTTGTTTTATTTTTAGCATTTACATGGGCAAGACCATTATCGGTGCCGTACCATATAGTTGAGTCATCGTCTTGGTAAATACTATTTATAAAATTGTTTTCGGGTAGGGTGGTTTTGTTAAAGCGCCGCGTATTTATAGACCATGTGAGCACACCTTGAGTGCGTGACGCTAGCCAAAACACGCCAGTCGGATCAACCATTAAATCGTTAATAGTGTTTTCGGTAATATTGAATTTACTTTGATCAAAGCTAAGAATTAACTCTGTAGCGCCTTCTTCTCGGTTAAACTCGAACAAACCATGCTCCGTGGCGATAAATTCACCATACGGTGTATTACTGTAATCCCAAATATTGTAATCAGCAATTATGCTTGTAGTGTTTTGAGCTACATTGACCTTTGCTGAGTCATTTAAATTTAACGCGTACATGCCCTCAACGGTGCCTATTAATAACCCTAGTGTGGGATCTACAGATAAAAACTTAACATTATTGTTATCAGCTGTTTGTTTATCGGGGGTATGTAAACGAAGGGGCGTTAATGATTCTGTTTTTAGGTTGTAACTAAATAACCCCGTCTGTGTGCCTATAAAAAGCGTATTTTTGTGATATTTTAACGCGCGAACCATGTTCTTTTCACTCTGCATAGTAAACTCTAAAGTAAGTGAGTTTGTTTTTGAGTTAAGTGAGTACACGTTGTTTAAAATAGCAAGATAAAAGGTATCTTGGTGTTGCTCAACTGCTTCTATTGAGCCGTGGCTGGTTGTTTTTCCAGCAAGGTTGCCTGAAAATATATTGCGTGTAGTTAACGTTTTAGGGTTAATTAAATAAGCACCGGCAAGCTCAGTAGAGACAATAATATTGCCTTCATTTGTTTTAAATAGCGTAGTAATGAAGTTTTCGTTTAGGGTAAACCCGCCATCAAATGGGGTCACAGTGTAACCATCAAATCGATTTAGCCCTTGCGCTGTGGCTATCCAAATGTAACCTAAATCATCTTGCAAAATTTTAGTTACATAGTTTTGAGATAAACCTTCATCGGTAGATATTCGTTGTAGTTGTTGAGCATAATTTGTGGTGGCCGATACGCTAGTAATACAAAGAAAACATACAGTGGTGAAGAGAAAAAACAAAATACTCAATCGCACTAATAAACTCGCTCTAGGGCAGGGGTATACATCTAAAAGTTAAATATAGCACATTTTTTATGTTGTGGATTACAACTTATAAACAACTAAATTAAAGGGCTAACTTAGTTGTTTATAACTATTTAAGCTACGCTTGCTAATTATAATTGCGTAAAGTGGTGTATTATGGTTACTCACAATAATTTAACTGTAAATAACAGCGTATTATTAGTGATCGATATTCAAGATAAGCTTTCTCCCGCTATAAGCGAATTTTCTGAATTACTAGAGTGGGCAATAAAAATTGCCAAAGTAAGTGGTATTTTTAAAATTCCTAATATAGTTACTGAACAATACCCTCAAGGGCTTGGCAGTACAAACAGCCTATTAAAAAATGCACTTTTAAATGCACAGACTATTGAAAAAACACATTTTAGTGCATGCAATGAGGCGATGTTTAATGCTGTCACTAAGCAGCTTGCACGTATACAAATTGTAGTAATAGGCACAGAAGCACATGTATGTGTTTTACAAACATGTTTAGACTTAATAACGCAAGGGTTTGAGGTACACGTAGCAGCAGATGCGGTGGGCTCACGAAATGCGATGCATAAATCGCTAGCTTTAAAGCAGTTACAACAGGCAGGGGCAATAATTACAAGCGTAGAAAGTATTATTTTTCAGTGGACAAAAAATGCAGCATTGCCAGAATTTAAAGCCGTTTTATCAATAATTAAATAAAGTTGGCTAGCTAGTCTATAGTAATAACAAAATGTGGTCTTAATTATCGGCCAATACGTACATAATCAGAATGTGTTTAAAATTTTAATAGCTTAGGGTATTTATGAATAGTGTAAGTCGTTTATTCACCATAATATTTATTTTTTTGTTTGTGGAATCTATAGCCTTAGGCTTGTATTACGAGACACTTACACAGGCATTTATTGTTGGCTTACCTTTATGTTTAATGCCTGTGTGGTTACTCAAAACTCAGCCAAATAGCCCAATTACAGGCCATGTTGTTGCTGCGGCTATCATGATGTTTTCTTTTTTGCATATACAACAAGCCTATGGATTAATAGAAATACACTTCGAAATATTTATTCTAATGGCCATGTTGATCATGTTTGTGCAGTGGCAGGTATTTATTACGGCCATTATTTTTGTGGCCGTTCATCATTTAAGTTTTTACTTTTTACAAACACAAAACACCGGTTTTTATGTATTTGACCCAGACAGACTAGCGTTTACAACCGTGCTTATACATGCAGGTTATGCAATCGTAGAAGTGTTTGTAGCAGGCTACATTGCAAAAACACTGCAACAAGAGCGCCGAGCAGGGTTATCTTTAACTAAAGCTACAGAAGCGATTATGCACGACCCAGAGCATATACAGCTTTCACTTAGAGCGGACGATAAACACAGTAATGCAGTAGCGGGCTTTAATACTTTATTGGGCTACTTATCGGATGTAATTAGGCAAGTACAAACGCAGTCTCTTTCACTGCAGCAAAATTCACAGCAGCTAATAAATGTGCATGATGAGCTAGCAAGCGGAGCAGAGCAAAGAAAGCAACAAACTAATGACATAGCTGGCTCAGGTGCTCAAGTTGCACAGGGTTTTAGCTTAGTTGAGCATGAAAGCGAAGTGTTAAAGCAAGAGGTAGACAATATTAGTCAAGCTGCTCACAGTGCGTTAAATGATGTTATGCAAACCGACACTAAAAGCACAGAGTTACTTAATTTACTTAATCATACAGAAGAGCAAATAAATCATTTAGTGGCCGCTGGCGATGTAATATCAGGGTTATTAAATGAAATATCAGGTATTGCAGAGCAAACTAACTTGCTTGCGCTTAATGCAGCCATTGAAGCCGCAAGAGCGGGCGAACATGGCAGAGGGTTTGCTGTTGTAGCCGATGAAGTCAGAACGCTTGCTACAAGCAGTAAAGCCACGACAGATAAAATTGCATTAACATTAAAAGATTTGGTTACAAATAGTAAAACCTCAACTCAATCAATGAGCCAGTGTGTTGATTTTGTGGTTGATCTAACGCACATCAGCACCACCATGAAAGAAAACATAAGTGCCATGAGCGAACAAATTAAAGCCGTTAATCACAGTGCTCATTCTGTTGCGCAAGTGGTTGCTGAACAAGCTGTAAACACTAAACAAATCGCCTCAAGCACAGAGCAAATGCAGCAAAGCCAGTACCAAGACAACAAAGTGGTAGAAAAACTAACGGAAAAAGTACAAATGATCGACGTAAGTATTGCGGTATTAGAGCAAAGCATTGCTAAATTTAAGTAATTCATCTGCTAAAATGAGTGCAGTGCTTGTTTTGTGGCTGGTACTTACGGTCTCTGGTTTAGTTTATTATCAATACAATCAGTTACGTGTATTTGATAGTGTTGGTGTACTTGAGCAAACTGGGTGGTTTACAAAATTTAAACACCATATAGGGTTTACAGCCGCAAAGCATAATTCGTTGATTATCGTCACGGATCCTAATTGCGGCTGTACCAAACAAGCTCAGCCTCATTTAAAACAATTAGCGGCATTTTCTAAAGCGCAAAACTTTGCGCTTATCAATATTGAACAAACAGCCTCCTTACAAAAGCTGCTCCCAGCTACACCGGCTGCTGTGGTTATTAACGATAAAGGTGACTTTGTTTATGCTGGGCCACTCTCTCAAGGCCTTGGTTGCGCACAGGGCAGTGGTTTTGTTGAAACGGTTATAAATAATCTGGTAGCGGGATTTAACAGCGAACTGTTACTTAATAAAACCAGTGGTTGTTATTGCACGGTCTAATCTCCCTACTGTAAAAATCCCCCTATTTTACTATCAGTAAGCTAAGTTATATTTAAACGAATGTATCTACAGTTTATACCAACCCGCAATAATACTTAATCATTTTTAGGGGCTAAACGTGTCGCTATCTGCGTTAAAAAAATTTTCATTTAGAACAACTAAATAGCGAATTTTTTGCCTTGCTATCAACACGCTTTTCCATCCTCAAAATAGAGCACTTAATTTTGCGGGTTGGTATTACTCGTCATCTAACACATTAGCTCTGTAGTAAACTTATTTATTTTTAATGGTTTAAAAATTTAATTGTTTAGTACATGTACTGAATTTATTTAGCGCCATAGTGATGCGAGTGTAGCTACATGGTGTGTAAAGTATGTTTTGTAACTTTACACATAATCTGGTGAGAGAAAAAAAGCGAAAGCTTTACTTGCACTTTAAGTTGTATGCACCCGTGCGTATTTGACTAGATGCTAAAAGTTAAGGCATTTGTGAGAAATAGTATTTTAACGCAAAAAACAAATTACAAATGCAAACATATGATGTATGTTATCTTAAATAAATCTTAACAACAGAATTAATACTGTTAATAAATAACCTTTCTAAACGAGAGATAGCATGAGACAACATCTATTAGGCTTCACACTAGCCCCATTATTTTTACTTACATCGGCCTGTTCACAACAAGAAAGTGTCGTAGAGTTAAAAAACACTGAAACGCTTAGTACATCTAGTAGTGTTTCGTTAAATAGTTACGAGAAAACAGCTCGACTAAAAATTAACAAACTTAAGAAGTTGATGGCAAAGGCTGAACATAAGCAAATTGATGTTACACGTGAAGAAAGCGTTGTATGGTTTGCTGAACAGTTTTTAAAGTTTGCTAATTGGGATGAAAACAATTACGACGCTGTTGTTAAGCTATTTAGTTATGAACGCTATTATAAAGACACAAAAGAGCAGTTAGCAAAAGACCTTCCTGATTTTGAACGTAAAAAAGTCATTCAAATTTTAGATAAAGGGATAGAGGATTTGTCTAAAGAACTGGCTGGTGAGATAAAGCGTCGTCCTGTAAATAAAGTTGACTGGCAAAATACTAAAGCACAAGACAACATGTTTGTAAGTAATGGTAAGCCAATATTTCTATATGACTATTTTTCAAAAACGGTGGGGCAACCGCTTACAAATAAAGATATTTACAACGACCATTTAGGTGCGCTTTATCACGGTGGTGAAGATTTATACCCTGTTGATCATGATCGCGCTATTAATTCTTTTTTAGTGCGTGAGGATGGTACCTTTGACGAGGAGCTAATGGAAGAGTTAACCCGTATTCCAGACACTAACATTGGTTTTTTAGTTTATTGGCTAATGGGTATCCCACAGTGGGTTGAAGAGCGAGAGCCAGAGGTTAGAAAAGGGCGTTCTTTATTTACTGGGTTCGATATTGACAACCCATTAGCACGCGAAGTATGGGGCAAGATAATTCGTAAAACCGGTGAGCTTACTAAAGGTAAAAAAGTCACTGAGGTGGGTTTTGTGCTTGCTAACGAACCACATTGGTATGCTGAAAAAGGGCATTGGACACAAAATTTCCAAGAAATGACGAGCATTTCTTCGTACACGTTAAATAAGTTTAGAAATTGGTTGCGCACTAAATATCAGGGAAATATAAGCGATCTTAACGAAAATTGGGATACAAACTTTGAAAGCTTTAAAAGCGTTGCAATAGAAATTCCTATTGATCCGGCGTTAAAAGGTTTACCCATTTGGTACGACTGGACGCGTTATAATATGGATAGAAGTACGGATTGGTTTACGTATGTTCAAAACGAACTGCATTCAGTAAACGAAGATGCTGATACTCATATTAAAATCATGCCTCGTATGTTTATGGAAGACTCTCGCTCTGGAGGGATTGATACCGAAGCTCTAGCTGAATTAACAACTATGGTTGGGCATGATGCTAAATCATTTGGTAGCGAAAACATTCGTCCTGGTAAATCGTCTAAATGGATTGAAAAATACGCTTATAATTGGGGCATAGTCGCTATGTTTCATGATTTTATGGAATCTGTGGCGCCAAATAAAATTAATGTTAATTCAGAGTCTCACTTTTTATCATCGGGTCAGTGGCGTGATTTAGATACACGGACTAGTTATGTACGAAGTGTTTATTGGCTCGCAACATTGCTTGGAATGGATGCCAATATGGGGTGGTTTTGGGCACGCGATCCTGATGGTTCACCAGAGGATCGATTAGAAGGTGACTTGGACTTTTTTGACCCAGGTTTAGGAGGAGCATTTGCGGGTTCTAACAATATGCAACCCCATGTAACTAACGAAGTTACTCAAGTAATGTTTGATCTTAATAGTTTCTCTGAGGAAGTTATTGAGCTTAGAGAGCAGCGCCGCCCACTTCGTTTGTTTTACTCTGAAACCACGGCAATTAATATCGATGATTACATGAGTAAAGGCTATGAGCTTTATGAAGATTTGTTTTTTGAAGGTTTTCCGCTTGGCTTTGCTACAAAAAATATAATCGAAAAGCAAGATAATAGTAATTGGGATGCAATACTTGTCTATCGCAATAAATTTGTTACTGATGATGAATTTAAGTCACTACAGAGCTACTTAAATAATGGTGGTACGGTTATTTTAGACTCTGAACAAAGTCTATCTTTAAATGAGTACGGTCAACCACGTAAAGCAAAGCTAGCTGCCGCAAAAGGTAAGCTTATAGTTATGCCTAAGGGCTCGGATACTAAAGCAATTAAAGAAGTAGCACTTGAGCAAGTATCAGACGGTCTACCAGATGTATTAATAACGGCGGATAATGGGGAAGATTTTAAAACGGTAACATGGCGTACTGTTAAACAAAAAAATGGGAAATATCTTGTTAATATTTTAAATTTAGGCCATGGCAATGCAGATATAGAGTTATCTATTAAAGGCAGTAAGAATGTAAATATTAAAAACTTGATGACCAGCAATAAGCTTAAAAGTACTTTTGATATTCCATCTGAGGGTGTTCTGCTACTCGAAGTTACACCTAATTAATCGAGTTAGAACCTGTGTATATTTACACAGGTTCTAACTGTTAAAAAGGGACAACCTCTTTTTTTTATTGAAAACACAAACATCATATGTTTATATTGTTTGTATTAATGTTGCTAAACTAACCATTGTGCTAAATGGATAACTATTTTAACAATGCCTAGTAAGTTAATTGGTAAAACCTTTCACCTGACAGGACACACATAATGAAAGTATTCAATTTTAAGTCACTGATGATAATAGGATACTGCGCGCTGTTTACATTTAATGTATATGCTACTGACGCAAAGCATAAACAAGGACAAGTCAATAAGCCGAATGTGCTTATTTTACTGTTTGATGATATGCGATTTGATACGTTTTCTTATCGTAATGGCCCTGTTTCAACGCCAAATATTGATGCGTTAGCACATGAAGGTACACGCTTTGATCAAGCTATGACATCTACGGGGTTATGCTCGCCTTCTCGCGCGGCAATGTTTACAGGGCGCTGGGGACATAAAACGGGGCTTGACGATAACGTAGGGCTTTATCATTCAAGACTCTCTGAACTATCACTAAGTGAGGGAAGCGTTATTAAACGTGCAACTAGCGTAGGTTACGATGTTAGTTATGTAGGTAAATGGCACTTAGGCGCTCAAGGCCCAGCACTGCGCGGTGCTAACTTTATGTGGGGGCACGATAAAGATGAAGAGCGTAATGGCCGACCCTTTACACCTTATGGTACTAAAAAAAATGTAGAGCGAATGAACGCTGGGGAGCGAGATAAAAACGGTGAAAAACACGACTACTATAAAACTTTGCCTGGCAATTATGCTGATACGGTAACGGCTAAAGAAGTAAACGAAGGCAAACTAATGCTCAGAAACGCAGCTAAATCAAACAAACCATTTTTTGGTATTGTTAGTTTTGAGCAACCGCATCCGCCGTACCGCGTACCAGAGCCTTACGCCAGCATGTACGACTACAAAGATATAAAACTTCCTCCCAATTTTGGTATTGAACGTAAAAACAAACCAATGGCACAAGACGATATTTGGTGGCCTTGGCATGATGTAAGCCATATGACTGAAACTGATTGGCGCAAAGCACACAGTTTTTACTATGGTGCCATTGCCATGATAGATCATGCAGTTGGTGAACTTATTAATACAGCCAAAGAAGAAGGATTATACGACGATCTGCATATTATTTTAGTTGGCGATCAGGGCAGTATGTTAGGCGAGCATAACCTTTATGACAAAGGCCCCTACGCGTATGACGAATTAATGCGTATGCCGCTTATTATTCGCGACCCTAACCTTGAGCCTAAAATAATTAACCGCCAAGTGTCTATGCTCGACATAGCCCCTACACTTCGCCAATGGATGTCATTACCCCTTGATGGTGACGAGGATGGACGTTCACTCGTACCATTAATGGAGCAGGGTGATAGCGCAGATTCTGGCAAGGATGATGTAGCACTTTATGCATACGAGTGGTACAACGGAGGCTGGTTTGGTATTAGAGCGATACGTACCCCTGAAATGAAGTTTGTATGGAATCCCGGCGACAGCCGTGATGAATTATACGATTTAAAAAATGATCCTTACGAAATTACAAACCAAATAGATAATCCTAAATACAAAAAACAGCTTACTGATTTAGTTAATAAAATGGCTGGGGAGCTGAAGCGTATTGAGGACCCATCATTAACTAAATTTAATCATCATATGAAAGCTTTTTTATAGCCGAGAAATGCCCTTTGGTGGGCCTTAATTGGCCTACTATTTTTTATTATCAAAATTGAGATTGGCACTATGAAAATACACACAAAATTATTTACCGCTTTATCATCGCTTGCGCTATTAATTGGCTCTGCGGGTATACAAGCAAATGAACAAAAACCCAATATTATTCTTATTGTTGCAGATGACCTAGGTTATGCAGATGTAGGTTTTAATGGCTCTAAAGATATTATTACCCCAAATATTGATGATCTTGCTAAATCAGGAACTTCCTTTTCAGACGCTTACGTAGCACACCCGTTCTGCGGCCCAAGCAGAGCTGCGTTAATGACAGGTCGTTATCCACATAAAATTGGCTCACAATTTAATTTACCGACACGCGGCTCAAACGTAGGCGTGCCTACTGATGCTAAGTTTATTAGTAAATTACTAAATGAAAATAACTACTTCACTGGTGCTCTTGGTAAATGGCACTTAGGTGATGCGCCGAAATATCATCCTAACCAACGTGGCTTTGATGAATACTATGGTTTTTTAGGTGGCGGGCATAACTATTTTCCAAGCCAATACCAGCCAATGTATGAAAAGCAAAAGGCACAAGGTTTAAAAAATATTTTTGAATACTTAACACCGCTTGAGCATAACGGTAAAGAGGTTAAAGAGAGTGAATACATTACAGATGCACTATCGCGCGAAGCCGTTAATTTTGTAGACAAAGCAGCGGAAAAAACTAACCCGTTCTTTTTATATTTAGCGTACAACGCCCCACATGTACCACTGCAAGCTAAAGACGAAGACATAGCGATGTTTCCTAATATAAAAAATAAAGATCGTAAAACATACGCGGGCATGGTTTACGCAGTTGACCGCGGTATAGGTAAATTAGTAAACGCACTTAAAAAAAATAACCAGTTAAATAATACGCTTATTGTATTTATGAGTGATAACGGTGGAAAATTAAGTAAAGGCGCTAATAACTTCCCACTCAAAGCTGGTAAGGGAAGTACACAAGAAGGCGGCTTTAGAGTACCTATGTTGTTTCATTGGCCTAAACATGTACCTGCGGGCAAGCGTTTCTCGCACCCTGTATCGGCACTTGATTTATACCCAACATTTGCAGCTTTAGCGGGCGCTAAAATTGAAGAAAGCCAACAATTAGATGGCACTAATATGTGGCCTGCATTTATTAAAAATGAAAACCCACATAAAGATGAGCCTATTTATGCTCTTCGTCATCGTAAAGGTTACAGTGATGCAGCGATACGCTTAAATCAGTGGAAAGCACTAAAAGTAAACCAGCAGCCATGGCAGTTATTTAATATCGAAAACGATATTTCTGAAAAACACGATGTAAGTAAAGCTAACAGAGCATTATTAACCGATATGGTTCGCGAAATGGAAAAATGGAGTTGGGATAACCAACAGCCTCGCTGGTTCCACGAAACAAACGAAGGTGTGAACTGGCGGTTAGATGCTATGCCACGATTCGATAAAACATTTAAAACAACTAAGTAAGTTTTATCAAATTCATGGAGGTTTTATGAAACTAAAAGCAGTTGTTTGGCATGTGTCTTTGTTATGCATGGGTGCAAGCTTACTAGGTTGTCAGCAAGCGAGTGCCCTAGCGGGCGCTCAGATAACACCTGGCAGTACATTATTTAGTGAGCAGCACCAAGCAATTAAATTAGAAAACAAAAACCGGCGTAAATGGGATAACGCATTAATAAGCGATTTAGACCAAGACGGTTACCCAGATTTATTACTTACTGATCATGGTTATACCATTCGTTTGTATTGGAACAATAAAGGCGTTTACGACAAAGGCCGGGACCTAATTGTGGGTGATATGCATGGTATTGGTGTAGGTGATTACGATAAAGATGGCAAAATGGACATTTTGCTTTCGCGTGGTGGTGGTTCGGGCAGTAACGCACGCAATGCTAAATTGTTTCATTTTAACAAAAGAGAAATTATAGAAGGCGGTGAGTTTTCCCCCAAATTGCCAACGTTACGGGGGCGTACTAGTAAGTTTTTTGATGCTAATAACAACGGCCATTTAGATTTATTACTAATGGGGTTCCCCCAAGCTAATAGCGGTAAACAAACCAGTAATTTTATTTATAAAAACGATGCTACTGGCAATATAACCCACGCAACTGATTTACCAAAAACTAATCGAGACGGTCAAAAAGTCCTTATTACAGATTTCAATAACGATAAAATTGACGATTTAGTGATATACGGAGACAGCGCTTTACGTGTTTTAAAAGGCAGCGGCAACTTTACCTTTAGTGACGTAACCGCCAACGTCTTACCTAATAAAATAATGGATGCGACAGGTGTTAGCGAAATCGATTTTGATAACGATGGTGATTTTGATTTATATATAAGCCGGGCTAACCCATTACAGGCAGGCGATACGTTTTTTGATGCTAAAAGCCACACATTTGGTTTTTATACTAAACGTGGTCCATTTAAGTTCGACGACTTACTTATTGGCGACACGCTTAATTTAGTTAATTACCAATCACCTTACCCAAACCAAGATGTTTTTGTTGGAGAGGGGGCTTATAAATACAAGTTTGAAGGTGAAAGACATAGTGGGCAGACCGTTAATATAGTAAGTAGTGATGGCTTAGGCTGGCCGGATAATCAACCTAATAAAGGACTGTATGTTGGTTATATAGGTAATAATAAATGGCGTATGGCGGGTAATACCTTTTCGCCTACAACGGGTGTTGTAACCGATGTTAAACATTATACGGTAAATAAAAAGCCAGTGGCACCGTCGGATTTACTGCTTAAAAATGAAAATGGAAAATTTGTGGATGTGAGCGCCAAAGCCGGCATTAAAACAAATTTAAATACGACCGGCGTAAGCGTGGGAGATTTTGACAACAATGGCTACCAAGATTTGTTTGTTGTTAAACAAGGTAACTTGGTAACGCCTACATCGCAAATACTGTACTTAAATAATGGTGATAACACATTTAGCCAAGCTACTGACTCGGGATTGATAACAAATACCTTAGGTACTATTGGCTCTGGCGCAAATGTACTTGATTACAACTTGGACGGCCAAGTCGATATTATTATGAATAACGACAGAGGCCAATGGCACTTATTTAGTAATCAAGCAAATAACAGTAATCACTATACATTACTGCGCATAGGTAATTCACTTAAGTATAATGCAAGCGCAATTGGAGCTATAGCAACGCTTACGGCTTGCGGTAAAACCCTAACAAGGCGAGTATCGCCTGATGCAGCCCCTTATACACAATCATTTGATAACGTAGTTCATTTTGGTTTGGGTCAGTGCAACGAAATAGAGAATGTGAGTGTGCGTTACAGCAATGGTGAAGTAATAAATAAATCTAAGATTGAGATAGATAAAGTAATCAATCTTTAATTCAACAGAGTTAACTATGAGAGGTAAAAAGCAAGGTTTGGTAACAGGCCTTGCTTTTTTTTCGCAAAAATTTAGGACAAAAGAGAGCAACAATGAATAAAAACAATATCACTCATCTTAAAAAAAAATTAGCGGGATTAGTGTGCTTACTTACTGTGTTTGGTTGCAGCACTGATACAGCTCAAAGGAATAATAACAGTATAAATAAAGAGGAAGTAAATGCATCTGTTAAAGCGTCTAATACTATGCTTGCTAGTGCAAGTTTATTTGCATCACTCCCTGATTATTGCCCAACCCCAGACGCTTTTGCAGTCTCTCCTACAGGAGAGCTTACTTTATCGTGCGTTAATTATGCCAATAAAGGGTTACAAGCAGGTATGTTGGTTAATATTAACGATGACAAAACGTTTACTAAAATAGCCCAGTTATCAGGGCCAAATAATAAAGGAAAGGGTCGTCCTATGGGCCTTGCTTATGCCCCTGATGGTTCCTTATTTGTAGCCGATAACCAAGGCGCTGGCAACGCTCGATTACTTAAACTTACCTTAAAAAATAATGCGGTTATTAACACTCAAGTTGTTGCCAAAGGTATGAGTTCGCCAAACGGTGTGCGCTATCACAATGGTTATATTTACGTAACTCAACTGCGTTTACCAAGTAAAAATAAGACTGAGACTCTCAGTGGGATATATCGTTTTAAAGCCACAGATACCAATATATTAGTGACAAACAGTACAGATGATCCGCATTTATTATTTTTGGCTAAAACAATTAATAAGCAACGTAAATTTGGACTTGATGGTTTAGTGTTTGACTCTCAGGGTAGCTTGTTTGTAACTAACTTAGGTGACGACTTAATTTATAAATTAACGTTTGATGCAAACCACAACCTGCTTAGCAAAAATACCTACGCAACACTTCCAAAAGGAAGCGGACCTGATGGTCTTACTATAGACCCTCAAGGGAATTTATACGCCGCAGGCTTTTTAACTAATCAAGTTATAAAAATTGATACAAACCAAAATGTAACCGTTATTGCATCTTACCCCGATAACAATTCAGAAAATGGTGAATTAGACCAACCCGCCGATATTATTTATTATAAAGGTTCCTTGCTCATGTCGAATTTTGACTTGCTTACAGGCCCAGGCATTATCAATACTGGGCATGGCAAACCTTATACAGTAAGTGAAATTAAGTTACATAATTAGTAAGGTTTTAAGTTAAGCGCTTAAATTAAAATCGTGTGTATTGCGGTGTGTGTCTGAGCTTTAGATTAATCGGCAATACATTTGGTTTACAGCTTTCAAAGCTGCTGATTGGTAGTTTTTGATAGCTGTAAATACTCTATTGAGCATAAATTACTATTACAAACCCTCGTAAATTCCTTCCTAAACTGCTCAATTCTGATCATTTTGAGCAACATTTTTTATTCTGTATAAAAATCCCTGCGCCACTTTCACTTAAATATTAATGAATTTAATACCAATCAGCAATAATACTTAATCATTTTCAGGGGCTAAAGGTGTCGCTATCTGCGTTAAATATTCTCATTTAGAACAACTAAATAGCGTATTTTTTGCCTTGCTATCAACACGTCTATCCATCCTCAAAATAGATCACTTAATTATGCGGATTGGTATAAATTGTTTAAAAACAGCAGTTTAAATTTGATCGTTCAAAAAAGAAACAAAAATGTAAAAATTAAAGTAAACAGCTTGTAAATGTAAACATCATATGTTTAACTTGATCGTAAGTTGAGCAACGCTCTAAGATAAAACTAGGATACTAGAGCGTTCATTTATTTTATCTGCATTGCTTAACTAATAATAAAAAACTGACGACATCATCACACAGGCATTGAGACACACAATGCCGAAAACAGGAGAGCACACAATGCAGCATAACTTTAGGTTATCAGCAGTCTCTGCAGCTATCATTGCTTCGCTTATTTCAACCTCTGCTTTTGCACAGGAGGATGAAGAAAAGAAGAAGATCAAATTAGAAAAAGACATTGAAATAATAGAAGTTCAGGGTATCAAAAGTAGCTTGCGAAAATCGGTAAACGCAAAGCGCTTTTCCGACAGCGTAAGTGACTCAATTCATGCTGAAGATGTAGGTAAATCGACAGATCAAAACATTGCCGATGCACTATCTAGAGTAACAGGGGTGAGTATTCAAGAAGAGGGTGGCGAAGGAACGCGTATATCAGTACGTGGTGCAGGGCCTTCTTTAAACCAAATATCTATGAACGGTGTAGCACTAACAGGTGGGCTTAGTACTGATGGTTCTAGTGCAGGTGCCACTAACGATAACAGCGTAGATTTAAGTTCTTTTTCATCAGATATTTTATCATCAATAGACGTTATTAAAACATCCTCAGCTGATAATGATGAAGGTTCACTTGGTGCGACTGTTGTTTTACGTACTGTAAAGCCTTTAGATTTAGCTAAGCCACGACGTTCATTTACTGTTGAAGGACGCTATAACGAATTTTCTGATGAAAATGATTCACGCATTAATTTTAGCTTTTCTGATAAATACTTAGATGACAATTTTGGCTTTATTATAACTGCTTCTAAAGATACGCAAAAAACCCGTCAAGACCGAATTAATACTGACTGGGCTAATGGTGCAATTCCCATTGTTGATTTAGAGAGTGCAACAGGGCGCACAGCTCATGATATAGCAACCGGTAAACCGATTAGAGTATTGGGTTATCAACGTGATACTGATGGCAACAAGCTATTTGGTAATGACGGCCAAGCGCTATTAAATCCAATTAGCACGCTCAATAATTACGATCCTGAAACGCAAATATTGCATGAAGGTGATTTATTTGTTTTAGCGCGTGAGGTTATCGACTTTACATTAAATAATGACCAACGAGATCGTCTATCAGTATCAACGGGGTTTCAATATCGCCCAACAGACTCACTCGATATTCAGCTTGATATTACTCATACACAGCAGGATGTATTAACCGACAGTCAACGATTGCGTTTAAACATGGGGCCCGTTACACCTTTAATTCATCCAGGAGATGACAACACATCACTCAACGGTGTTGATTTATCAACCAATACTTTACAGCAGTCAAGTAGTCGTTCTACGGGGGGGAATTTTGTTCGCTCTTACGGTCTACGTGAAATAGATACAAACGTAGCGTCACTTGATATTGATTATCAAGTGAGCGATGCACTGAATATGAATGTGCGCGCCGGCTTTTCTAAAACGACAGATGAAACACCAGACGACGATGAAAAAGATCGTTTCATCTCTATTAGCACAGCTACATGGGGCACGGCAGGTCGTCAAATAGTGGAATCAATGCCTGATGGCAGCCACGAAATGGTTGGCTACAACTGTGGTGGTAATGGCGAATGTAGTTACTCAACAGGCACTACGCCAGCTGATTTTGATGCCTTTGATGGTACATCTAATACAGTATATAGCCGTTTTAATCCATTTGACATGCAGCATAACCACTTAGGTAGTTTAGTGCTGCGTAAAAACAAATTAGCTGATACAAATAAGTCGTTATTTGTTGATTTTGACTATGCCCTTGAGGGAGATTTTTTACGCTCACTTGAGTTTGGTGTTAAATGGGCTAATCGTAAAAAAAATGTCTCTATCCAAAACAGAGCAACGACGAACGGTACAGATTTAATAGATTTAGAAGACCCCAGTCAAGCCTTTGAAGTACGTGGACTCGGCACTATTCGCTTAGCTGATATAGTGGCAAATAGTGCATACCCATATGATAACTTTGGTGAAGATATTCAATCGGACCGTTCTGCACAATTTTTTAATGGCTGGCCACTACTAGATGCAGAGAAAGCGCTTGAGATTGTATCGGGTAAAGATGCTGGTGAAGTCGGTATACGTGAAACGATTACCGGTAGCCGAAATATAGAAACGGATACTAAAGCTGCCTACTTTAAGGCAAACTTTGAACTTATGGATGGCCGCTTAACCGGTAACCTAGGCCTGCGTTATGTGAAAGACGACACAACGGCAACAGGTGTAGGCGGCATTAGCTTTATACGCTTTCCGCAAATGGTTGATGCATATAATTTGTTAGTTGAACGTGGTTTAGCTAATACTAATTTAGAACCATGCCCTGCTGCTGTTATGGGGGTATCCGAAAGCGGCGCCCCTGACCACCGCTATACACCAGCAAACGATGCTGAGCTACAAAATTGTTGGGCATGGCAAATCACTCATGCTTATAACCGCTCAAACCCAGCTACTTTTCCTGTTGACCCGCAAACAGGAGAGTTTGTTATCCCTGGTGCTGATGGCAATACAGGGCTGGGCGTAAATCAACAAGTATTTGTAGATGAAAATGGCAACATCATTGGTAATAGTGCTTTGCCTTCATTAATTTACGATAGCAACGGGAACTTGGTTCCTACCTCTGCTAATGCGTGGGCTCATTTTGCAAGTAATGGGCAAATATGGCCATTTTTGGATAGGACTACGGCATTCACTGGTCCGCAAGGTAGTGGCCGAGAAGTACAAGATCGTATCGCATGGGTCACAAAAAAGGGGGGGCATGACGCCTACTTGCCAAGCTTAAATTTAAATTATGCAATTAATGAAGAAATGATTGCTCGCTTCGCTATTAGCAGAACCATGACCCGCCCTCGTTTTGATTCACTGAACCCGCGTACACAAATATTTGAGCAACAATGGGATTCTGCAAATGGCTCTGCGGGTAATGCAAACTTAAAGCCACTAAAATCAACTAATTTAGACTTTTCCTACGAATGGTACTTTAGCGACTCAGGTTTATTGTCGGCTGCATTTTTTTATAAAGACATGAAAGACTTTGAAGAGACCGTTATTGTTCCATATCACTACAAAGATGTAAGAGAAGAGTACGACTTACAAACAGCCGATTTACTGCTCGATTACGATGAAAGCCGAGCGCCAGGTAGCGAAGAAAATTGTATGCCTCTTAGGCAGGTTGCAGGCTTTTTTGACCAATGGCGTATTGAATGTGACGTAGTAAACGTAACCACAGTTACTAATGGCAAAGGGGCGGATATTAAAGGTGTTGAACTAGGTTACAACCAAAACTATGACTTTTTACCAAGTTATTGGGGGGGGTTAGGTTTAAACATGAACTATACATACCAAGACTCTGAATCTGATCGCCAGCAGGTGGGTAATACCGATATTTTCTTAAAACCTTTACCGCAGCCTTACACACCAAAACACTCATTAAATACCACTCTTTATTGGGAGCAAAAAGGAATTCAATTACGTTTAGCGAGCCGCTACACCGGGGAGCAGCTAGTCAACCGAGGCTTAGTAGGCGGTGCTACATGGCAAGAGGCAACCCACCGTTTAGACTTTAGCTCAAGTTATAAAATTAATAAAAACTTTAGCTTAACTTTTCAGGCACTTAACCTAACCGATGAAACAAACCGAATTTATTACACAAGCTCATTTACGCGCAACGCGTTTGAAGCTAACTCGCAAGAAGTTGTAATGGATGAAGGTAATGCGATTGAAGATGGCAGTGTAACTACTTCGCGTACAGCATCAGTTTGGAAAACGGGTCGCCAGTTCCGTTTAGGTCTTCGCGGTACATTTTAATTGAAACCTATTTAGCAGCATACACAAGTATGCTGCGCTACCTATTTTGGAGAGTAAGATGAAACACAACTTACTAATAAAAACAGCAATCAGCAGTGTTATATTTTCAGTATTAACAGGGTGCGGCGGAACGGATGAAGGTTACGACCCGCAGTTTAAATCTAATTTAGCACTTGTAATCGATACTGCAGTGATCACGAGCACATTAGATGAAGAGTCTGCAGTTCAAGAAATTGACTTACTACAAGGCGTTACAATTGACGGTAAGCTCGCCTCTGATTTTGACGGAACTATAAATATAAGTGGTTTAGAGTTTACTGCAAATAATAACTTTATTACACCACAAGCAAACGCAAACACTATTGCCTCACATAAAATTTCGCCATTTACCCAATCAAGAGAAAGCACTAAATTAGTTGTGGATACAGATGCGTTTTCACAAGCATTAAGGAAATGCGATCAAACAGATGTAAGAGGCGCATTAGATGGCGATGGTAATCCCATTGCGGATGGGAATTTAGATTTTCCAAGTCAAGTTATTTATAGTATTACCTATTCTATTGATAATGGCGCAAATCGCATACCAGGGGAGGCACTGCCTAGCCGTACATTGCAATTAACCATCAATGCAATTGATGATCCTGTATCTGAAGTAACTATTTCACCCATAGAAGTACCTGTAGGTGGGCAGGCAAGTGTGTTTGCATCAGCAATACCTAGTTACGCGTGCAATCCCGCACTTGTTTACTCAATTGCAGATGAAGATATTGCAACCATTGATGAAAATGGCCTTATTAGCGCTAAAAATACGGGTGAAACCACTATTACAGCCACAAGTGTTGATAACCCAGAAGTAACAGCTAACGCCACGCTTACAGTAACGGGGGCTTTTAGTATTGCAATAACAAATGATGATAAAAACGAGTTAGGCGCATCTTCCGGAAACAAGGACGTTCCAATCTGCGTAGCAAGCGGTATAGAAGTGCAGCCGGCTCTATTAAACGCAGAGTTAAGCGGTGAATACACTTTTGATTGGACACTTAACGATGAAGTTTCATTTACGCAAAGCTTAACCGCAAAAAGTGGCTTTGGAGAAGTACTTGCCTTACAGGCTCCTAATACAATTGATACTGTGAATACGGTAACTGTTGAGCTTAAAGAGGGAGAGACTGCAGGCACGCCCTTATCACTTATTCCACAAAAAAGTATTTCAGTAAACACCGTTAATAACCAAATGTGTGAACCGGGGGTATCAGAACACCCTGCAGGCTTTAACACTGACTTTAATTTAGATGGAGAAGGTGCACCCTATAAAGGGAATGCCACTTATAGTGTATCGGCAACCTCTGTGTCGGGTAATGGCCGTTCGCTTGAAATTACAGCGGGCACTGCAACTCAAGGTGAAGCGAATACACCGTACTCTTTTGCAACTCAGCAAGTATGGAATAAGCAACGTAACTGGTACAGCGCCAACTATGGTCGAGGTGCCGAGTCTATAGGTAAAACGTATCGCTTTTCAGCATGGGTTAAATTAAATCAACTACCTGAACAGCCTATAACGCTTCGCCATGTTGTAGTGCCTTGGGTTTATGAAGGAATACCTGATGATGCGCAAGGCTTTACAGGACGCTATTCACAAGCGGGGTTATTCAGTGCTGAACTGGATTCAACTACTCAGTGGCAATATATTGAATTTACAGAAGATTCAACTAACACACGAGAGTGGGCAATTCCAGCAACGTGGAGCTCAGTTACTGATGTGTTTACCCTTTGGGAAGTGTATGGACTGCCAACGGGTGATTCAATCTTGATTGACGATTATGCAGTTACGCGTACCGATATTTAAGCGAGTAATCAACGCATAACATAATATCAATTAGAGCGGCTTTAAACTTATCGGATTTAAAGCTGTTCTGCTTATGAGCCACTAAATCTATTCATTTACGCATTAATTTTTAACTTTCACACAAATTTATATACAAAATAATGAGGCACCATGAACAGCGCACAAAAAAAAATAGAAACACATAAATTGATGCTCACAGCAGCATTATTGTCGGTAATAACCATTGGTGGTTGTAGCAGAGATTCGACAGCTAATATGCAAAGGCCTCCCCAAGCTATGAGTAACCTCCTGCCATTATCGGATCCACAAAATACAGGTAAATGGATACTTAACACCCAAGTAAGCGATGAATTTGAAGGCAGTGCCATCGATGAAGAGCGATGGTACATCGTGGGTAAACTGGAAAACGGCAAACCCGTTTATAAGCACCCAGATAAGCCAAATAAAAAGGTATGGAAAGGCCGCGCACCTTCGCAGTTTTCCGGCAATAATTATCGCCTAGAAAATGGCAAATTAAAACTTGAGACCCGTTGGGAGCCCGATTTTCCTTTTGAAGAAAAAATTCACAAACCTGTTTTTGGTGATCCACTTAAATACGAAAATATAACAACAGCGTGTTTTATTGGCCGAAAATCATTTCAGTACGGATATATAGAAATTAAAAGTAAAGCCGCTGATGCGCAAGTAAGCAGTGCATTTTGGTCGATGGGTGAAAAGCTAGAAGTTGATTTTTTTGAACTGTTTGGTGACTCTCTTGACCCTAAAAAAGACCATATAGACAGTGAACTATGGTGGTCAATTCGCGATTGGAATAAAGAGGTAATGGGTAAGCCCACTTATACAGAGCGTAAAGACTTAGGATTTAGAGTCGCTGATGACTTTCATGTATATGGAATTGATTGGAGTGCTGATGGGATTAAGTATTATGTTGATGGCAAGTTATTTAGTGAAGTTAGCGCAGAACAAGCAGATGCATGGGCTAAAGAACATCGTGGGGTTGATAAAGGTTATGTAGCCACTAAGCCGTTATTTTTATGGCTCGATCAGGAAACATTTCCTTGGCACGGTGTACCGACCAGCAAAGAGGAGCTTGAGCGTAATAGCCCTGAAGGGAAAAAAGAGGATGGCGTGGTTGATTTTGAAATTGAGTATGTCCGTGTTTGGCAGAAAAAGCCAGCTCAATTAGCTAATTAAGGATTAAAGGAATGAAAAAATATTATAAGCCAGTAAATAAAATTTTTTGCTTAACTGTTATTGCTACAAGTATTGTCCTTGGCGGTTGCAGCTATATGAAAGTTGATACCCACAAAAATAGTTTTACAAAGGAGAAAATGTTCACGGAAACTAAAAATGTTATTCCTTTTGAACCTTTGTCGAGACGTAAATGGGATAGTGCACTCATTGCTGACTTTGATAAAGACGGCTATCAAGATGTATTAATTACGGAGCATACTCATGCTGTTAAAATTTTTTGGAATAATCAAGATAATACCTTTTCAGTGCCACAAATAATTATTAAAGGTGATACTCACGGTATAGCCGCGGCTGATTATGATCTTGATGGCAGAATGGATTTAATAATAGCCCAAGGCGGTGGCGGCGGCTTGAAACCTCGTTTACCTGTATCGTTTCAAATAAATCACGACCGGACTGTTGAAGATGGAGAAACGTTTAATGATTTTGAACGTACACGCGGACGTGCGGTTAAATTAATAGATGGCAATAACAGTGGCACCTTAGATTTAATGCTCTCAGCTTTTCCGCTTAAGAAGCAAAAAAAGGGTGCCAACCACATATATAAAAACGAAGGACATAATCAGTTTAAGTTTGTCGATTATTTACCTACTGCAAAATGGCTTGGATATAAGGCCTTAGTTAGTGATTTTGATAATGACGGGCACGATGATTTATTTTTTTATGGCGGAGATGACATTGTTGTAGCGCAGAGTAAATCTGATTTAGGTTATAAAAATAAAAGTAAGGCTGTCCTAGGGGATAATCGCAATATTAGTCATGTAAGCAGCATGACTGAAATTGACTTTGATAATGACGGTGACTTCGATTTATTTTTAACCCGCGCTAAACATCAATTTGAACAACACACCTTTTATGATACTCAATCTCAAAATTTTGCTTTCTTTACTCGTAACGAAGCATTTAAATTTGAAAACTTTAAAATCGAAGGTAATTTTGAAATAGAAAACCTGCAAATGGCATATCCTCATTTTAATGTGTTTATTGGTAAAAATAGTGAGCCGTTAAAACTTAAAGGTCATGGCGGTAGTGAACGTACGGTACAGGTTACAAAAGAACAAGCTGCTGGCTGGCCTAAAAAGCTCAGTAACAAAGGTTTATATATAGGTTACTTAGGTAACGATACTTGGCGAGTAGCTGGCGATACTAAATCGCCGACCGCTGGTGTTATTAAAAGAGTGACCAATTCACCCAAAGTAAAAGGGCTTGAGCCATTACCAGCGGTGTTACTTGAAAATAAAAATGGTAAATTTGTAAATGCAACGGAAAAATTAAATATTATTCTGAATGAGCCTACAACAAGTGCGGTTTCTGGGGATTTTAATAATGATGGCTGGAGTGATTTATTTGTAGTTCGTTATGGCAACCCAGCGAAAGCCAATGAACAAATATTGTTTTTAAACGACCAGGGTAAAGCGTTCAAAAGAGCAAAAAAGCACGGGCTTGTATCAGCTGAGTTAGGTGCTACCGGTGGTGGAGCTCAAGCTATTGATTACGACAACGATGGTGACTTAGATCTGATATTCTCAAATGAACGTGGGCGCTGGCACTTGTTTCAAAACAATAGCGTGAAAGATAGTGAACATAACTTTTTAGTCGCCAATGTGGGCTACTCACCAGTTAATGGGGCTTCTGCACTGGGGGCAGCTGTTACTATTCATGCATGTGGTCAAACTTATAAACGGATTGTAGGTGCAACTGGCGCGGGATTCTCACAAAGTGAAAATAGCACTTTACACGTGGGCTTAGGCAGGTGTACTAATGTAAAAAGCGTATTAGTTAAATGGAGTAATAACGAGCAAATAGAGCTCTACGATGTACAGGTTAATGACACAAAAGGAATGCTGGCAGGTAAGCTCAAAGCATTATAAAATAATTGCCTAACATTACACCTCAAATTTAAGAAAAAAAATAGCGCTAAATTAGCGCTATTTTTTCTTAATCTACTAAAAACTATACTCAATGCTTGCACCTACATAACGCTGCCAATCGCGTGGATAGAACGCTTCACCAAAGCCTTCTGAGTTTATGCGTTGACGTGTAGTGTATGACTTATCAAATAAGTTTTTAACAAATACGCTCATTTTGATGTTTTCTTTACTCACGCTTAAATAGCCATCCCAAATACTTGAAGATGGATTTGCTGATTCACCAAAAGCAAGCTCATTGATTGATTGTGTGTGGCTACCGTTGTACCGCCAAACAGCACGAGTATTAGCTTGCCATCCAGTATCCGCTATTTCAGTACTATACGAAATAGTGCTTAAAAACTGCTGCTCAGCATTATTAGGGAAAGATAGGCCTGTTTGATCAAAACTCTGACGGCCTGTTTCATCGGTTGTACAACGCGCAGCGAGTAAGCCACCATCATTTGCAGGGCAATTAATAGGCGTATCTGCAAAATCTTCGTAGCGTGCATCAAAATAAGCATAGTTAAACGACCATTTAAGGTTATCTGTGAGCTTTACTACTACATCAGCTTCAATACCGGTAGAACGTGCTTCATTTGCGTTAACATAACCTGCAAAAACAATGTTATTTTCTTCGTCAATTACACGGGTTGCTCGCACCTGATAATCATCAACTGACATATCAAAATAAGTAAAGTTAAATAGCAAATCGTTATCAAAATAAGCAGAGCGCAGGCCTACCTCAAAGTTCGACGAATTTTCAGGCGCAGTAGGAAAGTTATCAGCTTCAGCAGGGTCTGTGTTTGTTGTTACAAAGTAAGACGCCCCTTTATAGCCCGTGGAATAATTTATATAACCACGAATATCATCTGTAAAGTCATACCCTAGTACTGCTTTATATATAAAGGCAGTATCTGAATCAGAAAACTTAGTAGGATCATCTTGACGTTTTATTAGCGATGGATCAGTTTTAGCCAGCTCAAAAACATCGGCATAGGTGTCCATACCGACTCCATTAGATGGAGTCGCAAGATCGGTACGTGCAAATGTTGCTTCACCTTTTTCGTGAAGTAGCCTAAAGCCAAATGTGGCATCTAACTGCTCGGTAATTTGGTATTCAAGTTGACCAAAAATGGCAATGTTTTCAAAGCTGGTGGTAAAGTCACCACTGTTAAGTAAGCGAGATGGAACTAACAAAGAACGGTCGTCTTCGCCAGTTGTAGCGTAGTTATCTAAGTAGGCATTTGTTGAAGGTCCTGAGTAACAACCAACTAGCTCGCCTCCTTCAATAAAACCACGGTTACCCGCAATACAACCATCTCTTACTTCAGAGCGCTGGCCGTCGGTATCATGATAAAAGAGGCCTAATACCCAATCAAATTTTTCATTATTAAATGACGATACCCTAAATTCTTGTTGAATTACATCTACGGACTCGTTACCGCCAAATGCCGAACGTTGCACAGGAAAGTTTACTGTAAAAAATGCAGAGCTATTATATAAATCAAAGTCTCTATAGCTACCATTATAGCTAAGTGTAATTTCATCATTTAAATAGTAGTCAGCCGACATAGAAAAACCAAAATTTTCAGTTTTACCGTAATTGGCTTCAGCGTTTCGTGCTGTTACTGGGCCGCCTGCTTCTTCAAAGGTCGACTCTGGGTTTACGCGATTATATGTAGTGCCTTCAATAGTGCCGTCGTCTTTTACATTAACGATTGGTCGTGGGCCAAAATCTGGATTAATGCCACCTAAACGGATAAGTGAACAACAGTTTGTGTCTGTTTCTGAGTACTCTAGACGAAATAACACATTGAGTTCTTCACCATTATCGTATAACAGCTGTCCGCGGCCCGCTTTTGTTTCTTTTGCGCCAATGTCATAGTTTTCTTCACCAGGCATGGTGTTTTTTATCCAACCATCTATATCGCTGTACTGTGCATTAAATCTCGCCGCCCAATTTTCGTTTAGCGGAATATTAATTGTGCCACTAAAGTCGGTTCCATCAAACTCAGTAACTTGCGCGCGTACATTACCCTCAACGTCATTGAGTTGAGGTTTTTTAGTTACGTAATGTAATAAACCGGTAGATGTATTTTGACCAAATAGCGTACCTTGTGGCCCGCGCATTGCTTCTACACGTTGAACGTCAGATACCGGAAGGTTGAGCATTGATTGGCGGGGTAGTACTTCACCATCAATTACAACTAAGTTTGATGATTGTAAGCCAATAGAATTTGTAAAAGTACCTATACCACGTGTTTTTAATGTCGTTGTTCTTATTTCACTACTGTCATCAATGCCAAAGCCTGGGAGGTAAGTTACTAGATCAAAACCATTATCAATCTGGGTCTCCTGAATTAAATCACCATTCAATACTTCAATTGAAGAGGGTACTTCTTTTAGTGCTTGGTCACGTTTTTGCGCGCTCACTAAGATTATTTCAAAGTTATCGTCGTCCTTCTTAACTTCCTCTTGGGCCGATACTGTGTGTGTGAAAGTTGATAAAGAACAGCATGCAAGCAATATAGCTGTGTGCAATTTACTGTGTTTAAGCATTTTAACCACTCCATTTCTTTATAGTTGTCAGTGTGCAGGTAGTACTTTGCAGTACTTGTCATGAAGAATCGAGTTGACTAAAAGACATTGTTGGTGCTTTAAAGACCATTAACAGTCAGTAAAAATAAGCAACGCAATTCATTCTAACAATTTAAACATATGATGTTTGCGGTTGCAATATGTTAATCACTTGTTTATTAAATATTGTTTTAGTTAGAGGCAAATGGTCTGATAGATAAGCGTTAATTAATGACTTCTGTTAAAAGAGATTACGATTATGGATAAGCATGCGTAGTTTTAAAAACGAGTAATAATACGTGATGACTTTGAAAGGCTAATACTCGCGCTGATTTTTAAAAACACTACATTAATAAAATTAGTAATGGTTTGCTACGGTTATTCAACTCGCTTTTATAAGTTCAAAACCGCTCAATTATTTAAGTGAATTGGTATAAATATCGACATGTTTTATTTGGCTCATAAAAACTGGCTTAATTAGTAAAGTTGTTATTAGGGCGGTTGAACTGTATGCACTGAAATTTGTTCAATCTAGGGGCTATTCAATCACGCCTGAAGCTTTAACCTAGCAGGCTTTAGAGCTGCTATTGCGTTATTCGCCCCTAGAAAGAAAAGAGTAGCGTATATACGATAAACATGTAACGTTTGCGCTTACGTATGAAAATCAGTGCAAATAGGGACTGCTTTTCTTAAATACCCAACGCACAACTACAGAGTTAATCACGAAAAGTCAGCTTGCCCTATATATTCAAACTTATTTTAACGATGCAAAAAAGTGATAATCTTCAGCATTTTTTAGCTTCTGAGCAAAACTCATCCCTAAACTTTTTAATTGTGTTGCATTGTTATAGGTACTGATTTTTGATTTCAACTCTATTATGGCTTTGGCTGTTGAGCCAATGCTATCGAGTGCTAAAAAGTACAAATAAGCGTATTGCACGTTATTACTCTCAAGTACCATTGCGTGTTTAAACGAGTCAACCGCAGCGGGTTTGTTACCGCTTCTAATAAGCGCCATACCATTTGCATAATGCAGCGGCGCAGAGCTCGGCACTGCTGTTAAACCATTATTAAGCACGCTTTGCATTTTTTCTGTTTGGCCTAGTCGGTAATAAATGTCGGCTAAATTTACATAACTTGCATCAAAGTAAGGGTCAACGCTAATGCCTTTTTGTAACGATTTTATAGCACCGTTTATATCTTGCTTGTTAAGCGCGAGCATACTTTGATTTATATTTCCTTCACCGCGCCATGTATTTACCTTATTGGTATATGCAAGCTCTCTAATTGATTGATTAAGCCCGTTTAACTGCGCTGTTGTTTGGCTTAGGTTTTGCGCTGCAGCAACACGCACTGACTTTAATTTGTCGGTTAATAGTTGCTTATAACTTTTTAAACGCTCTGCTTCGGGCAGCAAAAAGCCTACCTTAGCAATCGCTAAGCGAATAAGCGGAAGCGGCGAGTTAACCCAACTTTTTACGTCACTATCACTAAGCTCTGTAGCTGAGCCGCCTAAATAACTTATTGCACTGGCACGGTCTATTTCGTTTAACGAAAAATCATTAATCAAGCTCATATGTGCATTTTTCGATATCGCTTTTAATGAGCGTAATTCAAGCATACTGTGCTCGCTTGCACTTAATGGCGGTGCTTTACCATGCCATTTTTCAAGTGTGCTTGCTGCCCATTCGTTTGTTTGACCGTCGTGACATTGCACACACGCATTGGGTGTATCGTATTTTATTGATATATCAGGGCGTGGAATTTTAAAGCTGTGGTCGCGCCTGTCATCAACGCCCATGTATCTGTTGGTTGGCATGTGGCAGCTAACACATTGAGCCCCGGTTGATTGTTCTTTATGACGATGATGCTTGGGTTTGTTGTATTCGCTCGCACTGTGGCACTGTAAGCACAGCCCATTCGTTTTAGTTTTAACTTTCATGGTGTGTTTATCGTGGCAATCAATGCAATTAACACCCGCTTTGTACATTTTACTTTGTGCAAAAGAGCCAAACACATACACTTCTTCTTTAATTTGGCCATCAGCGTGATACAAGTTCGGTTCTAAAAACGAAGGACTAAATTGGTCTAAAAACGCTTGGCTGTTATCAAAGCCATCCGTTAGTGGGCTTCTAAGCGAGTGACATGCATAACAACCTTGCATAAAGCTGTTATCGCGGGGCTCACCTTGCCACGTGGCGATTGTGTCATCACCGATTATTTTCCACTGCGACATATTGGTGGGGCTTGTTTCAGGCGATTTAGTCACTTTTTTAGTTTTATGTTCATCCGTAATCTCACTGTGGCACGATTTACAACCCACATTTATGTTTGAAAAGTGTGTATCAAAGCGCTCCTTTTCACTATTGAAATTACGCTTTAAATTATCTGAATGGCAATCGGCGCACATACCGTTCCAGTTTTGTAGAGGTTGTAGCCAATGGAGGCGGTCGTTGGGTTTAACATCCTCGTTAGCGTAGTTAGCATACCAACGCTGCCCACCAAGTGATTTAGCGCGACTATCCCATGCAAAAGGAAATACCTGGTATTTGCCTTTTTCAACTTCAATTAAATACTGTTGCAGTGGGTCAAAGCCAAATACATAACTTACGGTGTACGTTTTTTTATTGCCTTGCTCGGTCAAGTCAATTAAAAAGGTATCTTTTTCTTTATAAAATACGGCTTTTTGAGAAAAGTGGGTCGTTGCTACATTATTAAAATCACCAAGTACAGTATTTTTGTTGGCTAAAGCCATTGAACGAGCATGGTCTGACTGTTCCCAATCATGGGTTTGTTGTTGATGGCAAGATTGGCATTCCTCGTTCGCAATAGCTGAAAAACAACAGCATAAAAAAAGAATGCTAATTAAGTACTTTATTATATTTATCATATTTTAATTTACCTTCAAACACACTAATTGCATGATCAAAATTAGGCAATTGTCTTCAAATAAGCACTCAGTGCTCTATGGAGGCTAATACAGCAGTGATAATTAATTTAAAATATCATACATCATATGTTTGCAATATTGCTATGTTTTGTTTAGTGTAGCGATATTGTGATTTATAAACGTATTTTTTACAACTTAACTATAAAATTAACTAGCCATAATTATCTAATATAACCAACACGTTAGTTAAATAGTGTAATTAATATCTTTTAACTATATGCATTACTAGTATATTAAATAGGAAACTATGATGAATAAGCTACTTGTTCTTTTCTCTGTATGCTTAGGCTTTTGTGTTAGTGCTCATGCTGTGGCAAAAGTACAAACAGAAAAACCTAATATTGTTTTAATTTTTGCAGATGACGCAGGTTTTGGTGATTTTGGCTTTCAAGGTAGTACCGAACTTAAAACGCCTAATTTAGATAAATTAGCTGCAAGTGGTGTGCGCTTTACTCAAGGCTATGTGAGTGATTCTACCTGCGGCCCTTCACGCGCAGGGTTAATGACGGGTAAATACCAACAGCGTTTTGGCTATGAAGAAATTAATGTACCTGGTTTTATGAGTGATAACTCAGCATTAAAAGGTGCCGATATGGGCTTGCCGCTAGATCAAAAAACAATGGCTGATTATCTTAAAGAGCAAGGTTATAAAACAGCGGTATTTGGTAAGTGGCATTTAGGCGATGCAGATAGATTTCATCCTCTAAACCGTGGATTCGATACCTTTTTAGGGTTTAGAGGTGGTGACAGAAGCTACTTTAGCTATTCAGAACAAGAAATGGAAAATGGAAACAAACATTTTTTTGATAAAAAACTAGAACGCAACTTTGGTAATTACGAAGAGCCAAAAGAGTATTTAACCGACGAGTTAGGTAAAGAAGCTGTAAAATATATTGAAGAGAATAAAGATGACCCCTTTTTCATTTATTTAGCATTTAATGCAGTACATACCCCGCTTGAATCAGACCCTAAAGATTTAGCTAAATTCCCTCATTTAACCGGTAAACGCAAAGAGCTTGCAGCCATGACATTAGGTTTAGATAGAGCCAGTGGTTACGTACTTGATAAGCTTAAAGAGCTTGGTTTAGATGAAAATACGATTGTCGTTTTTTCAAACGATAATGGCGGCCCATCTGATAAAAACGCATCAAATAATGCACCTCTTGCGGGTACTAAGTCTAACCAGCTAGAGGGCGGTATTCGGGTACCGTTTGTAATGAGTTGGCCTAAGCATATTAAACCTGGTTCTGTGTACGACTACCCGGTTAGTACACTCGATTTACTGCCCACCTTTTACAGTGCGGCACAAGGTAAAGCGTTAGGTAGTGATATTGATGGCGTTGACTTATTACCTTATATACAAGGTAAAAATACAGAGCGCCCGCACAAAGTGATGTATTGGAAAAAAGAAAACAGAGCGGTTATTCGTGAGAACGACTGGAAGCTTATTCGTTACCCAGACCGCCCTGCAGAACTATACGACTTGAGTACAGATGTTGGTGAGCAAACAAATTTAGCAGCAAAAAATCCGCAACGCGTTAAATCTATGTTTAAATCATTGTTTGACTGGGAACTTACACTTGAGCGCCCGCGCTGGTTATTAAAAAGAAAATACGAAAAATACGATATTGACCGCATGGATAAATACCGTTTACCAGCTACTCAGCCTCAATAATACATAGGTAGTAATAATGAAAATAGAATCTGTTGAAGCGCTTTTAGGCTGCGTAGGAAAACGTAACCAGCTATTAGTAAAAGTAGTAACCGAGTGTGGGATTGTTGGCTGGGGCGAGTCAGGTCTTTCAAATCGTGAGCATGCAGTAATCGGTGCTATACAGCACTTTGCAGGCTTTTTAAAAGGTCAAGACCCTCGTAAAATTGGCCGTATTTGGCAAGAGCTTTATCGCAGTCATTATTTTGAAGGTGGCCGTGTAATTACGGCTGCTATTTCAGCGATTGATATTGCCCTTTATGATATTTTAGGAAAATCATTACAAGTGCCTGTTTATCAGTTGTTAGGGGGAAAACAGCGCGAGCACATAGCGTGTTTTGCGTGTTGTTATACTGAGGCCGATCCAGATAAATTTGATGATTTAGTAAAAGAAGCTAAAGCACTTATAGCGCTAGGTTGGACAACAATAAGAGTGATACCGAGCCGTTTTGATGATCCTGTAATTTTTGAGCCTCAAGAATCTATTACCAGAACAGCCCGTTGCTTAAATGAACTGCGTAAAGTGCTGGGACCTGATATTACACTTGGTATTGATTACCATCACAGATTAAGCGTGGCTGAAGCCGCTTCGTTTTGCCAACGTTTAAAGCCCGATACACTCGATTTTATTGAAGAGCCTATTCGCCATGAATCCCCTGATGCGTATAAAACGCTGCGTACTTTAACGCATATTCCTTTTGCGATTGGTGAAGAGTTTAGCTCTAAATGGGCAGCTAAGCCTTATATAGAGCAGGGGCTTACTCAATATTTACGTGTAGATGTGTGTAACATTGGTGGCTTAACGGAGGCGATGAAAGTGGCTGGTTGGGCTGAGGCACATTATATAGATGTTATGCCACATAACCCGCTTGGCCCTGTGTGTACAGCAGCAACAAATCATTTTGCTGCAGCGCTACCAAATTTAGGCTTAATGGAAACACACCAAGGTCCGTTTAGTGAGTTTGGCGCCCATGATCCACTTCTTTTTCCTAAGCAGCATGTATTAACAGGCAACAAGTTTGCTATTCCTGAAGTACCAGGTTTAGGTGTTGAAGTAAACGAAGCTGCGTTCAGATTAGCAACCCCTGTAGAAACCGAAGCGCCGCACTTATCAAAGCGTGATGGCTCACATACTAACTGGTAACTTGCTCAGAGAATTAAATGAATACACTTACAGCAACTGTTTTTGATAACACACTAAATTTTGTAGGCGAGGGCCCTTTGTGGCACCCGATCACACAAACGCTTTATTGGGTCGATTTTCCAAACCATATTTTGCACAGTAAAAAAGGCGACCATAAAGTTGTGCAACGCTTAGATGATATGGTTACCGCCCTAGCTTGGGTAAACAATGAAACCCTTTTACTAGCAAGTGATAAAGGGCTAAACACTTATAATACCAGCACGCATAAGCAAGCTTTTTTGTGCAGCGTTGAAGCAGATAAACCTTACAATCGAAGTAACGACGGGCGTGCCGATCCCTGGGGTGGTTTTTGGATAAGCACAATGCATACCGATGCAAAAGAAAACGAAGGAGCTATATATCGTTATTACAACGGCGTAGTTACTCAAGTTGTTAGTAATTTAACCATACCCAATGGTATTTGTTTTGATAAGTCGCGTGCTAGAGCTTATTACGCAGATTCAAAAACGCAAAAAATTTACCGATTTGACGTCGACTCACTTACGGGGTCGCCAATAGGGGAGAGCGTGTTGTTTTTTGACTATTCAAGTTCAGCTGTATCACCTGATGGCGCTGTAATTGATAGCGAAGGCAACATGTGGATAGCACTTTGGGATGGTGCACGTGTAGATTGTATCTCACCAGATGCAAAGGTAATTCAAAGCTTAGCGACGCAAACACCTCGCCCTACCTGCCCAGCGTTTGGTGATGATGGAACAACGCTCTACGTAACGTCAGCACAATATGGCTTAGAAGATGCCCCATTTGATGCCATACCTCACGGCGCTACGCTTGCATTTAAAAATGCGGTAAAAGGCGTGTTAGAGCCTTGCGTTAAAATAGACGGCTTTTAGTTTTAAGTATCCACTTTAAATATTAATTTTGTGTTTTTTTCTTACATTGATTGAATGTGGGAGGTAAAACACATTGCACATATAAACATCATATGTTTATATTGTTTTTACTAATTCTATCAATGTTATTCTTTTATATGTTGTAGAGCATTCATTGCCAACACAGTAAAAGTATAAAAATAAAATAAGGGTAATACATTGAAAGACACACACACACAATCCACAAAAGCAATTAAATACTCTCTCATTGCCGCATTTGGTGGGTTTGTATTTGGCCTAGATGCGGCAAATATATCGGGGGCGTTACGTTATGTTAGCTCGCAGTTTGAGCTAACTAGTTTACAAACAGGTAACGTAGTGGGTTGCGCCATTGTTGGCGTAATCATCGCATTGTTTTTTACTGGTACTTTATGCCAAAAATTTGGTCGTAAAAAGGTACTTGTTGGCATTGCTTTAACATATTCACTCTCTACTGTTATTTCTGCTTTTGCGCTAAGTTACCCCATGCTGGTTGTTGGCCGCTTTATAGGAGGGGTCGCATTTGCCTCTATAACTGTGTCAGCCATGTATATTGGCGAAATTGCCCCCGCTGATAAACGAGGAAAATTTGTATCGGTTAATCAGTTGCTTATAACCTTAGGTAGCTTATTTGCGTTTGTCGTTAATTACTTTTTTGTTAAAAATATGGGCTCAATTGAATGGTTAAATGAGGCTAATATTTGGCGTTATATGCTTGGCTTTGAGATTGTGCCTAATATTATTTGGTTCTCGTTATTACTGACAATTCCTGAATCGCCTCGCTGGTTAATGAGCAAAAAACGTGATGAAGAGGCACGCGCTGTATTTAAAAGTATGGGAATCAATAACGCCAATACCGAAGTAGTACTCAATGATATTAAAGCAACCATTCAAGAAGATTCAAAAAACAGTGCACTAGAGCAACTTAAAGTATTGTTTAGTAAGCCTATGCGTTTTGTTGTATTACTCGCTGTATGTTACGCAGTAGTGCAGGGCGCAACCGGCATGAACGCGGTATTGTTTTATGCGCCTACCGTGTTTGAACAAATAGGTATGAGCGTTGAAAACTCATTTTTACAAACAATAGTACTTGGTGCAGTATCTGTATTATTTACATTAGTCGCCATATTCTTTGTTGAAAAACTCGGCAGGAGAACATTAACGATTACCGGTTTATTGCTTATTGCTGTTGCACATATTTCAATTTGGTATGGCTTTGAAAATGCTACGTACTCACTCAACAGTGAAGCAATAAGCAAAGTTGCAGATCAAAAAGTAGATATTACAAAGCTGCACGTTTTCGAAAATAAAATATACAGCACTGATGTTGCGCTAAAAGCTGATTTAGCCACTATTTACAGTAAAAAAGAGCTACCAGTTGTTACCGGTGCAATTATTAATGCTTCTATAAATATTAGCCCTGCGTATGTTCTATTTGGATTATTTGCATTTTTAGCCGCTTTTAATATGTCGATAGGACCAATTATGTGGGTGATATTTTCGGAGATATTTTCAAGTCGAGTACGCAGTGTTGCGCTACCCTTTGCCGCGTTAGTACAGAGTATTTCTAGCTGGAGTATTCAGCAGTTTTTTCCTTGGCAATTAGAGAACATGGGCGCAGCAAATACGTTTTTATATTATGGAGGCGTAGCTATTGTGGGCTGTATTGTTATGGCATTTATACTTCCCGAAACTAAGGGCAAGTCTATTGAGGCCATTGAACGCGATTTGGTCCCAGGGCTTAATAAATAAGGAACATAACTATGTCATCACGATTATTAAACGAAGTTGCTATTGTCACTGGCGCAGCCGATGGAATTGGAAAAACAGTAGCACGCGTATTTTGTGAGCAAGGCGCTAAAGTGTGTGTTGCTGATATAAATAAAGAAATGGGCGAAAGTGTTGTAGCAGAGCTAAAAAGCAAAGGGTTTGATGCTATTTTTGCTCATGCAGATATTAGCGACGAAACGGCTATAAAAAACATGGTTGAAAAGGTAGTTAATGAGCTCGGCAAGCCCAGTATTTTAGTTAATAACGCCGCTTTAATTAGCCCTGGGCGAAACGTAGATGACGTTACTCCACAAATGTGGCGTGATAGCTTTGCGGTTAATGTTGAAGGTATGTGGCAGTGTGCTGTAGCCGTACTTGAGCATATGAAAGAGTTAGGCCGTGGCAGCATTATAAATGTAGGTTCTGTACATTCTTATAAAATTGTACCGGGGTATTTTCCGTATGCGGTAACTAAGCATGCGGTTATAGGGCTTACTAAAAACTTAGCCGTTGAATACGCAAAGCACAACATACGAGTAAACGCACTGTGCCCAGGTATGATAGAAACACCTATGGCGTTTAAGTCGTGGGAGCAAACAGACGATCCGCAAGCTTCACGCAAAGCAATGGGCGATGTACATCCTCTAAAACGAAATGGAACAACTGAAGAAATCGCTTATCCAGCCGTGTTTTTAGCCAGTTCAGATTCGAGTTTTATGACGGGGCAAAGCTTAATCATTGATGGTGGCCGCTCTGTAATTTATCACGATTAAAGTGCTTAACTTAACACACTGTAAAGCTCATGGGTTTGAGGCTATTTTACTAAAAAATAGTGAACTTGCTATCACAGTTATTCCTCAGTTGGGTGCAAAAGTCACTTCTATTGTAAGCTTAAAGCACAATAGGGAGTGGCTTGCTGACGATAAAAAAATCACTTTAAAAATTACAAAAAACAATGATTTTTCTGAGCATGATAACGGTGGCTGGGATGAATGTTTCCCGGGTATTTTTCCTCAGGTGTATGAACACATCCCCGATAAAACGTATTTTTCACATGATCATGGTGAGCTGTGGTGCCAAGCATGGCAAATAACGAATACCCATATTAGCGATGAAGAAATAGTACTTAGCTTACAAGCTGAGGTTTTTGACTCTACGTTTACATTTATAAGAACGTTTACCTTAAAAAAACACAGTAAACGACTACTTGTTGACTACCAAATAAAAAATAATACAACTGATAATCTTCCATTTGTTTGGTCAGCGCATCCTATTTTTGCCGTAGAACCAGAAATGCGTATTTTGATAAATAGCAAACATATAGAGTTTAAAGTTGATGAAGGGCTTAGTCGTTTTTATAACGTTAATAGTGCCTTTATTAAATGGAGTGAGTGCTCAACTAAAGTCCCGCCGCTAAATAAAGTTATGCCCTATAGTAGTGGTTTTGCAAGTAAGGTTTTTAGCAAACACTTAAATACGGGTACTCATAAAGATCAAAATATAATTGTAAAACTAGTTGATGATAAAGCCCAACAAAGCTGTGGGTTTGAATTTTCATCAGCAAGCATAAGTCACTTAGGACTTTGGTTTAATTACAATGGTTGGTCAGCCACTGGAGCTTCAGCTCCTTTTGTACTGGGGATAGAGCCGTGTATAGGTAATAGCGATTCTTTACAACATTCAATTCAAAATAGTGAACATGGCATAGTGGAAAAAGGCCAAACTAAGTTTTGGCGACTAGTATTTTTTGTTAACTAAATGTATTTTCTGTTTGCTCATTCAAACATCATATGTTTAAATAGTTGTTATGTATTAAGACCGGTGAGTCTTTCTTTAATCATTTAGCCCTAGTGGGTGTTGTAGATAATAATGGAGCGACAGAATGCTTTCTAAACAACTGTATATTGGCGGTAAATTAATAACCAGTGATGTTTCAACTGATGTTATTAACCCTGCAACACTTGAAGCTGTTGGGCAAATATCAGCAGCGGGTATAAATGAAGCGTCGTTAGCACTTGATGCTGCGCAAGGCGCGTTTGCAACTTGGTCAGCGACTCCAGCGAAAGAGCGTGCACAGTGGATGCTTAAACTGCGTGATGCTGTAATTGAAAATGAAGAGCACCTACGTGAATGCGTTCATTTAGAGATGGCAAAACCGTGGGACTCAACCGCTGATGACTATCAAATGTTGGTTGATAGTCTGACCTTCTATGCCGACGCTATTGTAAATATGGTTGATGAAGAATTAAATGACACTGAAGGTACGCATAGCCATACATTGAGCCGCGAGCCGGCGGGTGTAGCCGCTGCCTTTTTAGCGTGGAATTTTCCATTATTAAATTTAGCTTATAAATTAGGCCCAGCAATGGCAGCGGGCTGTCCACTTGTAGTAAAGCCGTCAAGCAAAACCCCTTTGTCTGCATATGCAGTAGGTGAGTTATGTGAAAAAATCGGTTTGCCAGTAGGTGTAGTTAATATACTTTCGGGTACGGATAGCACCGTAGGTGATGCTATTTCAGCGTCAACTATTCCCTCTGTACTTACTTTAATTGGTTCTACTAATGTAGGTAAGCATGTCATTGCAACAGGTGCTACGTCAATCAAGCGTTATTCAATGGAACTTGGTGGTAATGCACCGGCTATTGTATGTAGCGATGCAAATTTAGATAACGCGGCCGATGTAATTTGTGGTGTTAAATTTGCCAACGCAGGGCAAATTTGTGTTACCCCAAATCGTGTATTTGTACACGAAAGCGTTGCTGATGAATTTATTGAAAAAGTACTTACTCGTGCAAAAGCAGTAAAAGTTGGTTTTGATAAAAACGAGGCTATTGATATGGGCCCTGTTATGGATGCCAACTCATGGCAACGTATTGATGAGCTAGTGAAGGATGCTCAGCAAAATGGGGCGAAATTGCAATTAGGGGGTAAAAAGCCTGCCGGCGTTAATGGGTATTTTTACGAACCAACCGTGCTCACAAATGTTGATTCGAGCATGAAAATATACCAAGACGAAATATTTGGGCCCGTTATTAGCATTATTATATTTAGTGATAACGAGCAAGTACTTAGCGATGCTAATGACACGGATGCTGGCTTAAGCTCATTTATTTTTAGCAACAACGAAGACACCATTTCTTATTTTGCTAAGCATTTACGCTTTGGCGAAGTACAAGTAAACGGAATTAAGTACAGTATTAATTTACCGCACTTTGGCATTAAACAATCGGGTGTTGGGGCTGATTGCTCGTTATTAGCTTTAGATGATTACCTCGTCTATAAGCGTGTTTCACGTGCGTTAAAGGTTTAAGGAACAGACAATGAAAATAACTCAAATTATTAGCCACGTTTTACAATACGACCTAGAGGAAGAGCTAGGTTATTCTCAGCAGTACTATGCAAAACGCACTGCACATTTAGTTGAAGTACGTACTGATATAGGTATTACTGGCTGGGGCGAGTGCTTTGGTGGTGGCGGTGTTGCATTTGCCAATAAAACAATTGTTGAACATGTGATTCAACCGATGATTTTGGGCATGGATCCGCTCGACAGAGACGTTATTTGGCACAAAGTTTACAACTTATTACGCGATCATGGCCAAAAAGGCATGCCTATTCAGTCGTTATCTGGTGTAGATATTGCGCTGTGGGATATTGCAGGTAAGTTTTTAAATCAGCCCGTTTATAAATTGTTAGGAGGGGCTTTTAGAGAGCGAATTCCGGCTTATGGCTACGGCATGATGCTACAAAAATTCCCTAATTTAGAAGAACGCTTTACCGAAGAAAGCCAACGCATAAAAGAAATGGGCTTTACGGCCATGAAAATGAAAATTGGTCTCTCTCCTGAGCGTGATGTAAAGCTTGTTGAGGCTGTGCGTAAAGGAATTGGCAGTGATATGCGTTTAATGGTTGATGCTAACCATGCTTATACTGCGCGAGAAGCTATTCCATTAGGTCGTGAACTACAAAACTTAGGTGTTTACTGGTTTGAAGAACCGGTTGCGCCAGAAGATCACCAGGGCTACCGTGATTTATGTGAAGCGCTTGATATGAGTATTGCCGGTGGCGAAGCTGAATTTACTCGCTGGGGCTTCAGAGATTTAATTAAAAATAGATGTGTTGATTTATTACAACCCGAAGTGTGTGCGCTTGGCGGTATTACCGAATATCAAAAAGTATTGGCTATAGCGCATGCGCATTTTGTTCCTGTAGTAAATCATGTGTGGGGCTCAGCTGTTGCCGTAGGTACTAATCTGCACTTATTGGCAGCCCTTCCCGATTTACCTGGGGCTGCACACCCTGTACAGCCTATGCTGGAATACGATACAACACCTAACTTGTTTAGGGAGCAGTTACTGCAAGAGTCGTTAAACATAAATGAGCAGGTTAAAAATAACAATGGCACTGTTGCACTTCCAAAAGGCCCAGGTCTTGGAATAGAGCCAGATCTTGACTTTATTAAACATTACGAAGTATCAATTTAATAGTTAAGGACAGCTTGATGAACAACAGCAATAGTAACTTACCGGTGCTGATTGTTGTTGATTGGGGAAGCTCTAATTTTAGAGCTTTTTTAATCAATAACGAAGGCACTATTTTAGATACAGTGACCGGTGAGCTTGGTGTATTAAATATAAAAAACGGATGTATAGAAACCGTGTTACTTGATTATATATCATCGTGGATAGCAGACAAGAAGTTACCCATTATGATGGCTGGCATGGTGGGCGGTGCAATTGGCTGGCAAGATACAGGTTACGTAAATACACCTTGTACCTCAGCTGATATGGCAAATAATTTACAGCTTGCAAAAAACAAATCTAATTTAAATATTCGTATTGTTCCTGGCGTAAAGTATGTGATGGAGAATAACGTATGCGATGTAATGCGTGGTGAAGAGGTACAGGTGTTTGGTGCTGTTTTAGCCGTGGAAAAGCACTCTGGTGAACTTACTAATAAAACATTGAGTGAAACAATGTTTTGCTTACCTGGGACGCATTCAAAATGGGTTCAAGTTGCAAAGGATACCAAACAAAAAACGGTTATAACGAGTTTAAGTACATTTATGACTGGCGAAATGTTTAATTTGCTGTCTAAGCATAGCATTTTAAGCGATGGCCTAGATTCATTAGATATTACCCAGACAGACATACCTAGTTTTATAAGAGGGGTAGGTGTTAGTCAAACTAAAACTAGCTTATTGAGCGCTTTATTTAGTGCACGCACATTAAAATTAGATAAGCAGTTATTAGCAGAACATGTGCCAAGTTATCTTTCGGGTTTATTGATTGGCGCCGAGCTTGCGGGTATCAAAACCCAGCTTAACGATATTAAACATGTCTACCTGATTGGTAATTCAAGTTTAAACACACTTTATTGCGAAGCCCTAAAAGAGCTCGGTTTTACGTCTTCTATTTTAAGCAGTGCAACCGCTTCTACAATAGGCATGTTTACGCTTGCTGTAAAAGCAGGGTTGATCACTGATAAGGAAAGTCAAAAATGTCATTAATTTCACTCACACAAGCAATGAAGCAATTACCATTAGTTGCTATTTTGCGCGGTATTACACCCAACGAAGTACTCGATTATGCAAAGGTGCTTATTGATATCGGTTACCGCGTTATTGAAGTGCCATTAAACTCTCCAGATGCTTTTAAAAGCATTGAACTGTTAAGCGGCAAATATGCTGATATTGCGATTATTGGCGCAGGCACCGTTGTTACCAAAAACGAAGTTGAAAAAGTGATTGAAGCGGGCGGGCGTATTATTATTTCGCCGCATAGCGATGTAGAGCTGATCCGTTTTAGTAAATCAAAAGGACTGTACTGCGTACCAGGGTTTTACACGCCGACAGAAGGGTTTGCTGCATTACATGCCGGGGCAGACGCGCTTAAGTTTTTTCCAGCAGATACAGCCGGCCCAAAAGGTTTAAAAGCAATTACAGCCGTGCTTTCGGGTATTAATATTTACCCTGTTGGTGGTGTGTCACCGAAAAATCAAGATGAATTTGTTAATGCGGGGGCATCTGGTTTTGGCTTAGGTAGTGGCTTGTACAAAGCAGGCATGGGCTTAGAAGAATTTACAGCTAATGCCAAAAAGTATGCAGCATACTACTTATAAATAATTAAGTTTTAAAAGCGTTGTGTGTTTGCGGCATTAGCTAATCATTCCTCTCACTTTAAATGATTTGTTAGTGCCGCTATTTAATTCAGATATTCATTAATTTGGCTAAATTAGCTTTAGCATCTGCTAATAGTTTTTCGGTTAAAGCAAGCGCTTTATCGCTGTCACCTTTTGCAATTGCATCAAACACTTCTTTGTGAAATGGAATCGAGGCATGGTTACTTTCTGCACTTTGGTTAGTTACTTTAATACTCACAAGTAAAGCTGAAAAAATAACACACTCCATAGATATAAATAGTTCATTGTGTGAAGCGCGAAGTATAGCACCATGAAAATGTGCATCAGCAATCACAAATTTATCTAAATCGCTTACTGAGCTTTGCATTTCATTTAACGCATCTTCAATGGCTTTAACATCTTCAGGGGTTGCACGCTGAGCAGCGACACTTGCAGCTTTTGGCTCAAATGCTAAACGAAACTCCATTAATTGAGTTAAAAACTCAGGGTTAAGCGGGGCACTTAAATGCCAAGCCAATACATCGTCATCAAGTAAAGCCCAGTTGTCACGGGTTTTTACGCGGGTTCCTATACCTCTGCGTACATCTAAAAGGCCTTTACCAACAAGAATTTTTACTGCGTCGCGAACAACGACTCGACTTACTTGAAAGCGTTCAGCTAAGCGGTTCTCATCGTCAATTAGTGTACCAGGAGTGTAGGTGCCAGCAACAATTCTACGACCTAATTCTTTTGCTACCTGAACAGGTAGACTCGGTGACATCGCATTGCTGCGTCTTAGATCGTAGTACGTTAGTTCGCTCATAGTATCTTCGTGTCCGTATAATTTATTTATACGTACTATTTATATGAATTTGCGACAATAAACAATGGCTATTTATTATTTACTGTCGCGGAAAGGCGAAAACTGGCGTCTTTGAGGAGTTTTTCGGTTAGTAGTTCAGCCTTATCGCCATCTTTTGCAGCAATAGCTTCGTACACTTCACGATGAAATGGAATAGATGCACCATTATCACGTGGGTCTTTATTCGTTACTTTAATACTCACTAAAAGAGCTGAATAAATAACGCCTTCCATTGAGGCTAAAAAGCTATTTTGAGCAGCTTTTATAATGGCTTTATGAAAAAGGGAGTCTGCAATAATAAAATCTTCTGCACTGTTATCGGTTTTTGCCATACGCTCGCATGCCGTGGCTATTTCGATTAAATCTTCAGGTCGTGCGCGCTCTGCAGCCCAGCGAGCAGCTTTTGGCTCAAAAGCCAAACGTACATCCATTAATTGCTCTAAAAACTTGCGATTAGGTGGCGCTGATAAATGCCATGCTAAAACGTCATCGTCGAGCATATTCCATCTATCTCGAGGTAGCACACGAGTACCAATACCTCTGCGTACATCTAGGAGCCCTTTGCTAACTAAAATTTTAACAGCATCGCGCACAACTACACGACTCACTTGGTAGCGTTTAGCTAATGCATCTTCATCATCAATTAAGTTGCCTGCTTCAAATGAGCCAGACACAATGCGCCTGCCAATTTCTTTAGCAACTTGCACAGAAAGGCTTGCTGCCATTCCAGATGTTTGTTTAAGGTCGTAATATATAAGTTCGCTCATACTTAATATATAAACATAATATGTTTATATAGTCAACGTAACATAACCTATAATAAAGAATATTAGCTCCATAGATTTAAATGCAGGGGCGGAGGTAAAGGCCTATATTGATGGCTAATATACATAATTTAAGCCTACTGCTTTTGCGAAAAAAGATCGCGTAAAAGCGATCTTTATTGCAATTTGGAATATTTATTTTAGTACTTAGAACTTGGCGCGTAAGCCTATTCGATATCGTGGGCCTGTGTACTGCACATTTATCACTCTCTCCTCTATATCTGCGTACTGATAAACGCGTTCATCAGTTATATTTATTGCTTCACCTGTGATCGTAAAGTTATCATTTAGTGCATAAGACATACTAAAGTCAAGCTGACCATAGGCTGCAGTGTGCTCTGGTAATCCGCCACTTTTTACACCAGCTCGGCTACTTAAAAAGTCATCGCGCCAGTTATATGCTAAGCGTGCTTGAAATGCATTTTTGTCGTAGTAGGCAACAATGTTATATGAATTTTCGGCAAACCCCTCCAGCTTATCACCTGGGTCAGTTACACCAGGGAGGTCTATCTTTTGAGTGTTATTGTTTTTAGTGTCGGCCCACGTATAATTTGCTTGTACCCCTAAGCCATTTAAAAAGCGCGGTAAATAGTCCATATTATGTTGTAAAGCTAACTCTACCCCGCTAATTGTTCCGCCAGGTTGGTTTTGTTTAGTATTAATGGTTTCGTTAACATTTCCGTACCCATCGATACTAACTGAAGAATCAACATATTGCTCTCCATCCCAAATATCAGGGGTACTATCTAGGTAGGTAACTTGCCCAATTGAACTCGATATATCTTTTCTAAAAAAGTTAATTGCGTATGCATCACCACTGTCACTGTAATATTCAAAAGATAAGTCATATTGGTTGGCTTTATAAGGCGCTAAATAAGGGTTTCCACCTGTTTGCGAAAAACTGCCCGCTTGCATATCAGTATAGGTTGTTTGCACACCAATATCGTCGATGGCAGGGCGAGACATCACTTTTGCAGCTGCTGCTCTGACTAATAAATTATCTGATAAGTTAATACTAAAATTAGCGCTGGGTAGCCAATTGGTATAACTATTTTCTGCTTCAAGAATTCCTGAATCTGTATACTCTACAACTAATAATGGTTGGCCATTATCAAGCTCACCTGTATACCCTAAGCGGCGTTTTCCATATCCTGAAGATTTTGTTTCAGTTTTTACATAACGCACACCGAAATTACCACGCCAATCATAATCATTAACCAAGCCGCTAAAATTAAATTGACTATAAGCACTTATTTTTTCTTCAGTTACTTTTGATGATGCGATCTCATTATATTGCTCATTTGGCCAATTGGGGTTTTTTGTCATTTGGGCAATTGCACTATGATATTTATTGATATCTGCAAACAAAAAATCACGAGGGAAATTACCTTGCTCGCTACTTAAAAAGTCTGAATAGGGGCTTGCTGAAAATATATCATCTGGCATGTCTCTAAGCTCACCACAAATATCGGCATCTGGCGCAACTAAACCACAGTTATCTTCATGGAAAGTTTCATAGCGATCTCTTATTTTTTCACGGTCCGAGTACGCAATCCCAAAATCGATTGAATCGAGGGTTAGGCTTTCAGTGAACTCTAGATCGAGTAGGTATTTTCCTTTTGTTTGTAGCTCCGTAATTGTGTCTTCTAATTCATAATGTGAAACTTGGTTCCAGTGAGCCCTAACGCTTGACGGCGAAGCATAATCGATAGTGGTATTTAAATTTACGGTGTCAGTGTTTCTAAAATCGAAATTTAAACTATCGTTTCGATCTGGTGAAATATAATTCGGCACTAATAGATCGCTACGCGGCGTTGATTTAGATGTTGAATGGGCTATGTCGAATTCGAGCGTTAATAAATCAAATTCCTTTACAGAATTAAACCCAAATGCCTGCGTTTTTGATTTTGATTCAAGCTCTTGGAACAAACCATCAATTCTAAAATCGACATTCTCTCCGGTTCCTCCCTGTGTTCTACCTGAAAACTTAGTACCTGACAAAATAGTACCATTGTCTGATACAACTACATTTCGCCAATTAGGATACTGCAAACCAGCTTGTAAACCTTGCGTTTGCGTTTCTACCGAGAGGTCGGTATACATGTAATCAAACGTATTGGTAAAGCTTGAATCGGGCGCCCATTGTAAGCTGGTATTAACACCTATGCGTTCACGGCTTTCTTGACCTAATGCGTATTCAATTCGCCCGGCATGGCGAAGCATACTGGGTGTAACCACATCACCATTTAGATTATGAATATCGCCTTCAATAACGCCGGGTTCATTATTAAGCAATAACCAACGAGTTGTACCCATTGAGTCGTATCGGTTATCACTTTTTTGTTGCGATAGCGCAATGTTAAAGCCAAGTGTTTCATCAGCAAAGGTATTGCTAAACAAAGCAGAATATTCAGGGCTGCTCTCGCCAGATAGATCACTATATTTAGCATTTATTGAGCCTAGTATGTGCAATCCGGGGTTATCTAATGGACGTGCGGTTTTAACGTTGACATATGCGCCAATACTTCCTTCTGGCGTTTTAGCTGTAGGAGATTTTACGACGTCTGCACCCGATATGAGCTCTGCAGCTAATACCTGAAAATCAAAAGAGCGGCCTATTTCAGACGTTGCCAGTGTGCGTCCGTTTAAAGTAACAACGTTAAATTCGGGACCAAAACCGCGGACTGTTATTTTTGAGCCTTCGCCATTAACGCGATTAATTGATACACCAGGTATACGCTGTAAGGATTCGGCAACATTTTGGTCAGGAAATTTACCAATATCTTCAGCAACAATACTGTCTTGAACACTATCACTGTAGCGCTTTAGTGATGATGCAGCCTCTAGGCTGGAGCGCACGCCAGTCACGACAATTATTTCTGTATCATCATTGTCCTTAGCGGTAGCAGAAACATCAGAAGCGTGTGCGGACGAATAGCTTGATAGTGAAGTTAATATAGCAAGTACTAGTTTCTTTTTAATGTGCATTGTAACTCTCCTTATTGTTATAGATAGAAGTCAGTGTATAAATAGTAAAACCGCGGCCTTACATTTCACGAATCTAAACATCATATGTTTATGCGTCAAGCAAAGAATTTATTTAGCTTTATTATTTTGTTGTTACAATTTGGCGCTTATTTAAAAATACCTGAATGAAATACATTGAATTTAACGCTTTAGTTACAATTTATTTCTGGCCTATTTGTTATATTTATATAAACATACTATGTATTGTTTTTGGGTATAAGGCGAAAAGGTGTGATAGACAATCTATTGACGTGGGGGGTATTTTTGCGTTGCATCGTGCCAATGTTAGTTGCAACTATTTTTTTTACTGCGTTTGTGTACTTTTCTCTCGAGCGACGGCGCTTTAGTTCGTCGTATAACTATTTTGCTGTGTTTTTTGCAACCTTTATTTTCTATTTATGCGGCCCTGCTTTTAATATTCTTCCTATTGAGTACGCCAAGCCTTATATCCAATTAGGGCGAACAATTTTATTTTTTTGGATTGGTTTACCTTCTCTGATAATAGCACTTTTTAGATTTTCGAATGTTATATTACCTAAGCCAGTTATGTGTTTTAGTTACAGCTTTGGATTAGTTTTTTCATTGTGTTTTTTAGTTTTAACAGAATTACAGCATCCTAAAATTAACGTACTTGAAGACTTTGGGGTAATAATACCGCCCATTGGCTGGCTTAAACTAACTCATATTTACCAACTCCAGAGCATCACCTTTATGGTTTTGTTAATTATCCCATGTTGCTATCTATTGCTGAACACAGCAAAATCACAAAACAAAGGTTATATATACAGCGCAATTAGTTTAGGTTTTATCGCCATTTTTGGCAGTATGGCAGAGCATTGGGTTACGTATTATTCAGGCACTAGTCTATGTGGATTAATCTGGCTCGGTACTATGTTAAAAGGTATGCAAATTGAAAATTACCTCATTGAAACTAAAAGCAATCTTGCTAATCCTTTACAAATAACCACTTGTCAAAATAAACAAGTACTTAGCTCACCTTTTAACTCTAATGAAACTAATTTCAGCAGGCAAGTAAACTCATCGCTTTGTAAAAGTAAACAGCAACAAGAAAATAATAATGAGTATATCGATAGTAAGATGAAGCAGGCTCATATTAATAATTGCGTTGTAGAAAATGCACTTCTATATATAGAAAACAATTACTACAAAGATATAAATATAGACACGGTTGCTCTTTCCGTTGGCGTAAGTCGCTCTTATCTTGTTAAGCAATTTAAGTTAGCTACGGATGAGACAATCAATAATAAAATTGTTGAAGTAAGAATAGAGCAGGCTAAAAAAGTATTACTAAAAAAGTCTGTTACAGAAACAGCTTACGAAGTCGGTTTTAATAACTCAAACTACTTTGCGACGGTTTTTAAAAAACGAACAAACTACACGCCCAAGCAATTTAAACGTACTTTTTCCAGCTAAAACTACAACTAAATAACGATTAAAAGCCATTTTTAGAGAACAGTAAAACCATTTTTTGAGGTTTGGTGTTGTATATAAATATTAAATATACCCACTCGCTCAGCTTAATTTTTTGCGAGTAGTGAGAGTTAGCTTAACAGGTAAGTTTTACGTATCTGTATATCTAAACTAATCGAATATAACACTGTATCTATTGCTGAGCTGTGGCTCAGTTCACACCAACAAAGGATGGATAAATAAATGAAACCTAAAAATATTGTGATATTCCCTCTATCAGCATTAAGTATGCTTATATTAAATTCAGCAGCTCAAGCGGCTGATATACAACCACCTATTGCAAAACCAGGCGAAACATGGATTTTACAAGCGAAGCGCTCAGATGAGTTTGATATAAAAGATGCTACAAAGTGGAACTTTCAAACCGAAAACTATGGTGTATGGTCGTGGAAAAATGAAAATGCGACAGTATCAAACGGAAAACTAAAATTAACCACTAAAAGAGAGTCTCATCAGCGTACATTTTGGGACGGTTGTAACCAGCAGCAAGTTACAAATTATCCACTTTATTATACCTCGGGTGTTGCTAAATCAAGAGCTACAGGTAACTACGGTTATTACGAAGCAAGAATTAAGGGAGCGAGCACATTTCCTGGTGTATCTCCTGCGTTTTGGATGTATAGCACCATTGACCGTTCATTAACGAAAGAAGGGGATGTCCAATATAGCGAAATAGACGTAGTAGAACTTACTCAAAAAAGTGCCGTGAGAGAGTCTGATCATGACTTACACAATATTGTGGTAAAAAATGGCAAACCAACATGGATGCGCCCAGGCTCGTTTCCTCAGACAAACCATAACGGATACCATCTACCTTTCGATCCTCGAAATGACTTTCACACCTATGGTGTCAATGTGACTAAAGACAAAATCACTTGGTACGTAGATGGTGAAATTGTGGGCGAAAAGGATAACTTATACTGGCATCGTCAAATGAATCTCACATTATCACAAGGCTTACGCGCGCCGCATACACAATGGAAATGTAATCAATTTTACCCATCAGCGAATAAATCAGCCGAAGGCTTCCCAACATCAATGGAAGTTGATTATGTAAGAACGTGGGTAAAGGTGGGCAATAACAACTCTGATCCAGGCGAGGGGCAGTCATGTCCTAACACTTTTGTAGCTGTTAATAGTGTTCAACTAAGTGCAGCAAAACAAACACTTCGAAAGGGCCAGTCTACAACGCTAGAAAGCACAGTTCTTCCAAACTGTGCAACCAACAAGAAAGTCATTTATTCATCAAGCAATAAGAACGTGGCAACTGTGAACAGTGCTGGAGTTGTAAAAGCGAGGAGCAAAGGCACAGCGACTATTACGGTTAAAACTAAGAACAAAGGGAAAGTAGATAAATTAACCATAACGGTTAATTAAGCTTACAAATCCTGGCCTCGAAGGATTGAGGCACTTTATTTATAGGTTTCAGGCATCTACTTCTTTGGAGGGGGTATGAAAAAGATAAATTTAAACGGCAAGTGGATAATTGGCATTAGTTTACTAATTATTAGTGGTTATGCTTATTTAATACAAGCAAGTGACAATGAGCAAGTTATTGAAGAAACTTCTGCGAAAATGCATTTTGAAATAAATAATACGAAACACTCAAAAGAAAAGCTTAAGTCTAAAGCTTCACATGCAAAAGATCTTGAAAAAGAAAAGCCAACCTATAAGGCCATACTTGATAAGGCGTTGTTAATCAAAGATAAAGAGTTACGTATAAAAACCATAAGCAACCATTTACTTAATTGGGCCAAAGACGCACCATATGAATGTGTCCATTGGCTGGATGAGCAATATGAAACGCCAGAGTACATGTTATATGTAAGCCAAGTAATACATTTCTTAATTACAGATGACTTATCGCTAGCTGGAAGCATTATTTTAAATTTTGAAATACTTCATTCAGATCAAAGTATTGTTGATGACTATTTGAGCAGCCAAGTAGCTGTATCGCCCTATGACGGGATCGAATGGTTGAATAACTTAAATAATGAAAAAATTAAACAAGAGGCAGAGTTCAGGCTTTTACAAAGCTGGGCTAACTTAGACCCAACGCAGCTATTAAATTACCTTGAAGTCCACACTGAGATAGCCGGTAACAAGCGACATATTATTCAACACCAACTAGCGCAAACTCTTACTAAAAATAACTCGCAGCAGGTACAAGATGAGTTTTATAGTTATCCTCCATCATTTCAACCTAATCTAGCTTATTCTGTTATCAGTCAATGGCCAGAACATGAATTAAGTGATGCACGAGAATGGATATTTACCCTGGAAGGCGAACAATCGAAGTATTTCGCTATCAAAAGCTATATCGACTATACAGGCACATCTAGCGCAAATATGAATGAATTAATTGAGCAAATCCATAGCCCGACATTACGCGCGTATTTATTAGAAAGGTTACAATAGATGCTATTAAGGTAAAGATAGTATGTTTATTGGTGTATCCAAGGTATTATTAATCTAACCATAATTTTCTCGTCACAACACAAGTGGTGTATTACCTAAAGGCAATAAAATGGACAATTCAGAAAAGTTTAAGCATATAGCCGCACACTTATTAAGCAAAAGAGATAGCCGTAATGGCGTTTCTGATCTCCCTGATGGTTTAACGCCAGGCTCGATTGAAGACGTTTTAGCAATTCATAAATTGATGATAAAGCTAAATGATGGGAAAGTTTACGGTTGGAAATGTATGCTTCCGCCAAGCAATGGAGCAATTACTTTAGCGCCGTTGCTTCATAAACCAATTAATGACACTAATACGTGCTCGTTAAATACAAAAAATAACAAAGCGCTGATAGAGCCTGAGATTGCTTTTATATTAAACAAAGACTTAAGTGCGTTGAAGGTATATACAAATGAACAAATAGATAATGCTGTAGGCAGTGCGCATCTAGCATTAGAGCTTATTGAAAACAGGTTTAGCAAGCAATACGAAGCTACACAGTTTGAAAAACTTGCCGACGGTTTATCTAATCAAGGTGTGTATATCGGCCCAGAAGTAAGCCTAGAAAAAGCATATGAGAGTAATAATATAACGCTTATAGTGGAGCAAGAAGGCGACAATAGCTTTATTGTTACAGGACAGCACCCCGGCCAGTTACCTCAGTTTCCCTTGTATTGGGCTATTAATTTTTTATCTGCAAATGGGTTTAAGTTAGAAAAAAACCAAGTGTTTATAACCGGCTCATATAATGGCCTTATGGAGATGGATATAAATAAAGAGATAAAAATAACATATGAAGAGCTGGGTGAAATAAAGGTTAAATTTGAAACAAAACTCATTTAAACCCTTTACCTAGATTGTATGATTTAGCTAGCGGACTTTAATAAATCACAAATTCAGGAACTCACTTTATGGTATTTTACGAGCACCTATTGGCACTGTAGATGTTGCAGGTTTAATTCGTAAATTACCTTTACTAAGTCCAGTTTTAATCCTTTGTACATTGCGTGGTTTAATTGCTTAAACTTTCCAATATTTATAACGCCTTCACGAAGGATGGTTGGCAAATTGTAGCCAGCACTATTTGATTTTATGGCTGGTAGTATAGGTTAAATAACAAATTGTATTTCCCAGTGCTCAATAGATATAGGATTATAATCTAAAAGTACAAAACGGAAGTAAACTTCTGGTTTGTAAGCCTATATTGCTATATTTAGGAATCAAACTTCCGTTTATAGCGCTTAAAGGTAGTTATTGGAAATATGCTTCTGTTTTTTATTAACGTAGATAGGCTATATGAGCCACTTTTCGGGGTCTTATTTGAGTGAGAAGAAGATGGTCAGTTAAACTCGTTTTTGGACAAAAACGCGTCAGTGTTTTTTCTAATTTATCTATCACCGAATAACTTTAGATATCCCAAAACGCAACCAGACACAGTTGAGCAAAGTGCCTGGTTTGGAAGGAATTGGGCATAATCGCGTATCCTCGATACTACTATATCAGGTTCACTTTATGCAGTGATAACACGCAGAATATGCAACACAGATAAAGTCATATAGAAGGCGGAACTGCACCATGTGCTTTTGAGTGTTTTAGAACAACCGAGGTTCTAAAATATTTCACACTGTCATCTTTGTGTAAAACTCGGTTTGTGAACTCATCGAATGCATCCGTATCGGTAGATAGCACCTGTAAAACAACATCGTGATCACCAGTCACAACCCAAGAATTCACCACTTCTGGTTCCTTGTTAACTCTTGCCAAGAATTTATTGACAATAGAATTGTGATCTCTCTCGAACGTGACCATAACTAACATACTCAATGACCACCCCATATTTTTGGGATTGACTATAGCCACTTCACGCTCAATCACACCGCTGTTTCTCAAATGCCTGACCCTACGGTAACAAGCGGGCTCTGAGAGGCCGACTTTCTCTGCTATCGAACTCATAGCGGCTTTTGCATCAATCTGCAGTTGCTCTAGGATTTTCATATCTAACGCATCCATGTAATTCAAGTCCTCTTTTAAAACAAAATTGATAAAAATTATTGAAATGACATAAATATTAACCCATCAATCCAGCCATTTAAGATAAATTTTATCTAAATTCATCATTACTTTATAGAGGTAGGCCTATGTATCTTAAATCAAGCAAGTTCGAGATTAGTGCGGCAGCCACTGCGATCCTGATTGCCATGATCTTAATTACAGCAGGGGCTTCAATTGCTAAATCCATGTTCTCAACTCTAACCCCAGAGAATATAACCGTTCTTCGTCTGATCTTATCCGCGATAATCTTGTTTTTTGGGCTGAAAGCTTGGGAAGTTCGCTTTGTGAGAAAAGGTTTCCTTATAGTGCTTGCTTATGGCGCTGCGGTAGCGGGGATGAATTTTTTTTTCTATCTAGCGATAAAAACGGTTCCCGTTGGCGTTGCGCTTGCCATCGAACTTACAGGCCCCTTATGCGTTGCTGCCGTTTACTCTCAGAATCGCTTGGATTACATATGGGTACTATTAGCTGCAATTGGTATCTATTTTTTATTACCGTCGTCATCACAAGTGAGTGACTTAGATATGGTGGGGTTACTTTATGCGTTAGTTGCCGCATTTTTCTGGGGAACTTACATCCTTGTGGGCAAGAAAGCGGGAAAACACTATGGAAGTAAAGCACCTGCATTAGGTTTGATCTTTGCTTCATTGTTTGTAATCCCTTTCGGAGATATAACCGCTGCATACGTTTCTTTGGATATCGAGGTAGTGCTATGGGTCGTTGCTATTGCATTACTGTCGAGTGCGCTTCCTTTAATGCTGGAAATGTTTGCATTACGTAGATTACCTACGAACACATACGGTGTGTTGACGAGTGGGGAGCCACTGATTGGAACAATTGTTAGCTTTTTAATACTGGGTGAACAGCTAACCCTTCTTCAGTGTTTTGGTATCGGAACTATCGTTATTGCCTCTATCGGTACAGTGCTATCACCTTCTTTGCATAAGCCAATTATAGAGACTGGCCAGTAACTAGCATATCGCCATAAATTATTGGACTCAATTGGTTGTGATGAACGCAGCTAGGTTTAGTTGATAGCCATGCTCCTTAGTTAGCTCGCATAAAAATGCAGCCTGACACTATCAGGCTGGATACTCCAATTTTGGCAGTAAGAGTAAGTTTTCGCCTCAGTTTCTCTGTGGGTAACTATGAGAAAAAGTTCGGTTACTTCAGTGGCGCGATCCGTCACTGAGGAATTACGTTAAGAAGAAAAGGGGCAAAGGCGAGTTATATTTATAACCCGTCTCTGGACAAAAATGAGTTATGACGAATGCGTGCTTTGTGCCACAAGCGGACATTTGTAACGCCGCTATAAAAGACGCGCGTTAGCGCGTCCAGTGGAGGCCGTTCTTTGGCCGGAACGATTTTTGATAGCCTTGTTAACACGGGTGTTACACACAATTTTAGCTTTAATGGGCATTGTCTAGCTTCCTGTGAATAAATGATACCGTAGACAAAATATCCAGTGCATCTAGCTCACTCATGGGCCACGATGTTTTTGGCGCACGAGCTACAGGATTCCTAACTGCGCCAAACAACCCTACAATCATATTGCTAAAGCCTTTTTGTTCACTGATTTCTGTATCTGTTCTCAGAGCGTTTATCTTTAAGATTGGGTGCTTAACAGAAAACGCGGTATTAAATAGATCTGCGCCATCTGTTGTTAAAGATGACATATTGCGAATTCATTCTGCAATACCCTTTACGGCTTCAAGGACAGCATGAAAGTAATTTTCATCGACTAGTTCAGCCCGACAATAATTGAAAACCACTACACGTTAATAAATGTAAAAGCTGAGCATGTTGATATGGTAATTATGGTTTGGATTTCGACAAAAGTGCGATTAAGGAAGTTCCTGTTCGGAGGTAGTGTTGAATATATTCCATACAAAAGATAAGGTAATCCAAAAGCATAATAAAATGAAGGGAAATATGATTGAGGGAATAGACATACACGTTTACTTATGGGCGCTATTTTGCGGAGCCATAATTGTTCTCGCCATCAAAGCGAAATCTAATCACACGAAACGAATTGAACAAATTGCTGAAATTCAACGTCAAAAGGAAAACCTTGAAAAGGAATCTGTTGAAAATCAGGTTGCCAAACTTGAAGGTGAGTTAGAAGAAGTGGAAAGGAAAATCACTTCTGGTCAAGAACATTTTAAAACACTCGAGGAATCCACTGAGAAGCTTGAGCTAGAGAGACAATATATCGAAGTTGGATTACTGCCACCTGTTTATAGTTTTGATGACAGAGAGGAACTTAAAGCTCAAATCAATAAATGTTATGCGGATCAGTATCGTGTCATAAGCAGAGGCCTGGCAACAGACGCATACTCAAAATGGGAATGGTTTGGCTGCGATAAAACTGGTGCACGAATGGTCGAAGATTACCGATATCTTTCGCTCAAAGCATTCAATGCAGAATTTGATGCCATACGAAAAACAATGCGCCATTCAACTTATGATACGGCGGTTAATAAACTACATCGTGTAAACGAACAACTTGGTAAACTGGGCGAGACGGCTAATGTAACCATCTCAGAAGAATTCTTTAATTTGAAAATCAATGAGTTAAACGCTTGGCATCGAGAACTTTTATACAGAGAAAGACAGAAAGCGGAGAGGAAAAAACAACAAGCTATCCTCCGTGAGCAAAATAATCAATCCGGAGATGAAACCGATGACCTTGAAGACGAGATATCTTACCGGAGCTCTGATCTGAAAAAAGCCCAAGCCTTAGCTTTAAAACTGCACGGGGCAAGCGCTAAAGTCATGGAAGAAAGAATCCAAAAGATGAAATCTGAAATTGCCAAGTTAGAAAATAAATTTCAACGCGCAACCTCGCAAGCACAGATCACAAAGGTCGGCTACATATATGTCATTTCAAACCTAGGTAGTTTTGGAGAGGGTGTTGTTAAAATCGGAATGACTCGTAGACTCGAACCGATGGATCGCATTAATGAACTCGGTGACGCAAGCGTACCGTTTAAATTTGATGTGCACACGATGGCATTTGTGCAGAATGCTCCAGAAATAGAAAAGAAACTTCATAGAAAGTTTGACGAACAACGAGTGAATGTGGAAAACAATCGAAAGGAGTTTTTCAAGGTAAGCCCCCAGCAAGTAAAAGCTGCAATGGACGAACTGAATGTGTCAAGCGACTGGTACTTTGATGTAGAAGCCAAGGAATACAGAGAAAGTATTTTGATTCGTGAAGCAATGAACAAGCAATCGCACGAAAACCTAACTGGGTCAATTCCGGCATCAATATAAGGACATAACCATGCTCATAACAATTATATTATTCATTTGTGCATTAGGTGCATTTTTCTTGTGGAGGAAATCATGCGCAGCGCTTGAAATGGTCGAAGCAGATGGTAAGAAAGTTAGAGATGCGTACTTCCCTGTATCGAGGGCAGAAGACAAGCTAAAACAAATTAAAGAGAAATATTCAGACTTACAGATAAAGTACAATAAGACATTCAGCAGACTACGTGACAACAAAAAAAGCTTTCATTGTACAACCTTGGCGTGGGTACTTCTGATGATACTTCTTACGCATTTATATCGGAAACGAAAGAAGTCAGAAAAATTGAAGCAAAACTTGCTCAAGTTAAAGAAGACTTAAAGGAAATGGTAAAAAACAAAACAGCTTGTATCTGCAGTATGAGTAAAGATGTAAGAGTTAATGGTCGCAAAGCTGGCGCTACAAAACTATTCAATCGTGAAATAAAACTCCGGATCCGCTGTTTAGATAATGAGTTTAAAGCGGCATGTTCAATGGTTGATTGGAACAACATCAATAGGCTATCTCAACGCGCCCGTGAAACATTCGACGATATAAACAACTCAGGCCGTATAGTTAAGACGCAATTGTCTGAAAGTTATTTCAGGTTAAAGAATAAAGAGCTCCAACTAACATATGAATTGAACCAGATCAAAGCTGACATCAAAGAAGAACAACGTGAGGAAGCACGTATAGCGAAAGAAGCAGAGCGAGAAGAAAAGCGTATAATTGATGCTGTGAATAAAGCTAGGAAAGATCGTGAGATTATGGAGAAGCTGGTTGCGCAGGAGTTGAGCAAACTAGAGTCCAGCTCTGATGAGCAAAAGGAACTGTACGAGCTGCACAAATTGGAACTGGAAGTGTTGAAGAAAAGAGAGGTTCGCGCACAATCGCTCGCTCAACAAACACGAGCTGGTTACGTTTATATAATCTCTAATAGGGTATCATTTGGGGAGGGGATGGTAAAAATTGGCATGACTCGAAGAGCAAATCCAGATGAGAGAGTCAAAGAACTCGGAGATGCTTCTGTACCAGAACTGTTTGATGTCCAAGCATATATATATTCGGAAGATGCCCCCAGTTTAGAGAAATTTCTACATAACGAATTCAGCAAACAAAGAGTCAACCTAGTAAATCATCGCAAAGAGTTCTTTAAAGTGGATGTTCAAAGCGTTGTTAAGGCACTCGACAATTACCAAGAAGATTACGAGATCGAATTGGAGCCGCATAAAGACACTTACACGTTAGCAGTGGCATAGTGGCAAGCTGCTGTGGTAGCTTTTGCATTGCGCTAGCAAGGCGTTACCAACATCTTTCTCTAGCACAGAGCGGTTCTTCGGCTCTAACACGTTTTGGGGCAGAAACGAGTTACGGCTGATAGTCGGCTTATGGCACAGAGCAGACCGCCGGTAATTTTTGAGTGATGCAATCGACAGTTGTGACTGGCCAAGAGTCGAGGTTCTTTACGTAATGAAAAATAAAGATGCGATGTCGATACTCTGGAAGGCATCGGCCTAAATAGACTCTACCTCGAAGTAAACCATAAATAGCCAAATTATCATTTAAAACTAGTTACCTTCATATACGTTTGTAAGCGATTTTACGTTGATTAAGAAATTTACCTAATAAAAAACATAATTATTTTTAGAGTGTAATTCAGCTAATAAATCTCAATTTAAGTGCCGAATTTTATAATAAATCAATAACTTCTCAACGTGCCTTGAATTCTCGACTTAAGTGGCACTGATCATAAATGATCAGCGCCATATAACTTGAGAATCTCAGCCAAGTAATAAGATTTCAAAACAATAACTTAGCTTGTGTTCTTTATGGGTACTTCGCCTCTTAAATTGAGAATTATTTATAGCTAAAAACTGCCCCAACACAAATTCTCATCCAGCCAAAAAGTTCTCATTCTGCCTTGCAGATTCTCATTCTGCCACTGAAGAACTCTGACTTGATTTTAATGAGCACATAATTAAGTAGATTCTGTATTCGGTAAATTAGTGGCGAACACTATACGCTAATATTTACTTAGTAAAAGTGTAGTAAATCGATTAGAAAATGGATTTTTAAGATAAAGAGAAATGAAGCCATTTAAGTGAAAGCTAAAATGCAGATATGCGAAGCTTCATTTGTAATGTTGAGTTAATTCAAATTTGGTTTGATTTAGGTTTAGTTATGGATGAAGTTACTAAACCTTTATTAAAAAAGGGAAAGTTAAACTTATTGATATTCAGTCGGTTAGTTTTAGTGAACTGCCGGTATTGTTATTAATAAAGCATAGACCGAGAACAAGTCTCGGCCTAAAAATTAAAGTTGAAATTACAAAGTGCTAAATGTCGAGTGATAGCTGTTTGTTTTGTGTTTTCGCCAACTTCAAAGTATCACAGTTATGTATACGTTTTGAATTATTGCCATGAATATAAATGGGCCTGATCTTACCGGTATTAATCAACCTCATTAGTTCTACCTTTGGTATACCAGTGACTTCAGCTACGTTTGCAATGGACATCGTTTTATCTCTTATAAGCTGAGTGTGTAATTTACAAAAGGTATCGAATGCTTCAGGCAAAACGTGTATGGAATGCATCAAGTCTAATGAAGGTTTGTAACTTATTGATAAATCATTATTTTTAGCGGCTATCAGTACGTCAGTTATACAGATGTTATGAATAGCCATTAAGCGATGTAGCTCAGAAAGGGGGACGTAATCTTTATTGTGACTGAACTCGGCTAAATAGGTATAAACACCTGATATTTCAACGCGAGTATCTGTTCTTAAAGCCTTTTTTGAATCAGTTCTTATTAACCCAACTTCGACTAAAAGAGCGATTTGTCTAAACGTTATCCCAATTATAGAGGAGGCTGTTTGAGCTTCAATCCAAAGTTGAGTAACTGGATCTTTTGAACGAATATACTCGCTATTATACATGTCATATAGTGTGGATAATGACCCCCATTCACACAGCAAATTCTGAACAATAATTTCAATTTTGTGAAATTCAATGTTCAACGGTACATCTTTTGGTAAACGTTTGGCCCTTTCACTTAAGAATACTCTAGCGCTATCTGGGTTATTAAGAATATCAGCTGCTCTATTCAATAATGTGGAGGTAATCTCCTTTGGTGGGAAACTCGTTCGTGTATTACTATCGTCAACTATCACTTTCGCTATGAGGTATGCATCGTGGACTTGTTCAGGGGATTTTAATTGTTTATTCAATGGCATATGCGTTAAATGTAAGCCGCACAAAGGTGAGGTGCAGCGACCATTTAGAAGATTAATAGTAAATTGCAGCGGTGAGTTGCAATGAGGGCATTCGGATAACAAGGCACACTCATGAATAATACAGTGTCGTAAAAATGGATTTTGCCATTGGGCTCTAAAATACCCATATTGGTTAACACAATCTGGGCAAACTTGTGGCGTTAGCAATCTAGCATGTGTCCAGCACTTTATCTTTAATGATGATAAAGTGCGAGTAGTAGGCATAAGGTGATCAAGGAGTTCGTTCTTTGTTGATCTACCTTTGATGATACTGGTTAGCATAGCTTTATTGAGTACGCGAGATTCTGATTGTATGCCATTTCTTTTAAGTAAACGAAGTACATACCCAATAGCTGACTCCGCTTCATAGTGAGAGGGTTTTATTGGAAAGCGCATTAGCATAACCCCGAATAGAACTGACTTCTAAGGTTTTTATCTTGCTCATTTAGATATGCATCTAACTGTTTTTTTGTTAAAAGTTCATAATCAAACGGATTGATAGCTCCAATTGCATATTTCTCAAAGTTTTCGAATAAGGCCTCTATAAGCTGTTCATAGTTTTTTGCATTTCGTGTGTTATTACGTAAAAACAAATCGCGCATTGTACTCATAGTGTGTTCACTGTACGCAAGGTAAATACGATCAAGTAGCTCACTGTGCTTATCCTTTGTTAAATCTGGTAACGCAACTTGTTGAATGAACCAATTACAGCAGGCAATCCAGTTATTCGTTTTAGGAAGGATTGGCTTAATTTCAATGGGGCGCATTTGTCGACGAGACATCTGCTCGTCATCGTCAAATTTACCGGCGGTCCTACCAAATGTAATAAGACGCTTAGCACTACTTGTACCGGCGAAAATAATCGAACAACGGATCTTGTTACTATCGATAAGGTAGCAAAAATATTTAATAATTCGTTGAAACTCTATTCCATCATAACTTGAGGCAATATTTTGAATTTCATCAAGAATTATTAACTCCACTTCTAGGTCTCTGAGAAGTGTGATAAGTTGAGCGTCTAATTCAGCTGCAGTAGTGCGAGAATGTTGCATTGTTCCGTCTAGCTCTGAAATTAAAAATCGAGTTATCTCCGCAGTACTTTTTTTAAACTCCTTAAAAGCGACATAAAAGATTGGTTTTGTCGTTTTTTCAGGTGTAGTCACAGGTAAAAACTGAGCGTGATACTGCTTTAATATATACGTCTTGCCAGCCCCCGAGGCACCATAAATAAGTTGAGCTCGTTTATCCTCTGAAGGTACATTATACATATTGTGGATTTCCGCTATCCTCTGCCATATTTTCTTTTGTATGTCACATGCGAAAATTGTACTTGGCATAGTTACCATTGTTTTTCATTTCCTTCATCATCATTATAACGGGTAGAGGCCATTTCTCTGGTTTTGCTAACTATCGTATCTGCGTAGGTATCTTGTTCACCTGAGTGTGATATCTGTGATTTAAGTTCATTCACTTTATGAGATTTTTTTATTCGCTCTTCAATGGATAAGTTTTCAGTCGTATTTTTATTGAAAGACGCTACCTTCGGGCCTCTGTGCTGTTTGCGTTTGGGCTTTTGCTTTACGAATTCAGTTATTTCACCGACATAGTGACCAGTAGGGGTATGGGAGAAAGTATCTGTATATATTCCGAGTTGGGTCAGGGTTTGATTGCCGTTTAGTTCAGCAAAGCTGACTGGTAGTTTCATATCATGATGGTCAATATTATCAGCCACTATTTCCACAGGGTTGTTCTCGCCAGGCAGTGTTGCTTGAACTGTTACTTTTCTGGCATCTAGGTCGTCATGAAACACATAAACAGAAGGGTTTTCACCCAGCTCCATGTCTGTTTTAGTAGCCGCGTATAGTTGTTTTAGCTCATCACTGTAATAATCTTGACTTAAACATCTGATAGTTCCACGTTGCTGTAATTTATGTGAGGCCTGGGCTCTGGACACGTGGAAGCAATGTTGTAGCTGATCATATGTGAATGAAGGCATAGGCGTATCAATAATGGACTGATTCCATTTTTTGATAGGCGTATGGCCAGCCTGTTTATGGTGTTTGTGCATGTATTCTGTCAAAAATATATTCAGTAGCTTTGTAAAATCAGATACCTTTATATCCGCACGTTTAGCTAATGGAATTGTGTCTAGTGAGTTCGGGTTAGTACGTTTTCCTGAATAACTTTGAAATCCAATACTCGTCTCACCACTTTGCGTTTCAATCTTCATACCCGAAAAAAAGTGATCTCTTAATACATTAAAAAATGACTCAATGAATGGCTTCTTAGAAGGTTGATTTGATGGTGTATAATGAATATTTAACTCAAGTCGCTCCGCAGCTTTTTTTATCAAACGATTATTAAACCCTGGACCATTATCCATAATCAATGTAGTCGGTTTTCGGCCATTCATTGTAAGATTACTATCCGCCATAAATAGTTGACGTAAAAGGTTAAGCCCACCTGCAGCGTTTTCAGGTTCAAAGCTAAGCACTACAGAGATAGGTGCGCGTGTGTATACGTCTATTGCAACATACAAAGAAATAGGCGGTGTCGGTAGACCTGTTTTATCATCAATTAAACACATATTTAGCACAACACGGTCGCATTCAACGCGTTGCATTGCGTAATAGGTTTTTATTCGTTTACGTAGCGTTGTTAGTCGCTTATTGATTTCCGCTTGTGAAAGACCTTTAAAATTAGCAAGCTTTTCAGCATCAGTAAGCTCTTGTAACCGGCGGTAAAAGGTGCGTTGTGATGCGATTTGAATCTCATTATTTTTCAAGCTAGCTTCTTGCGCTTCTCGTTTATAGTTACTGTAATATGCGCCTTTGAAAGCAGAGTTATTACACGAATAGACGGTAGCGATGTAGTGTTGTATGAAAGCCTCAGTGGCCGCATTTAGCCGTATAGGGCTATTACGCTTCACTCCCGCAAGCGCCTCATCATTAAAATCTGATTGAACCCATACCCGCCAATGGCGACATACCGTTTTCCATTGCGGGTGTTTTGTGGCAATAGTTGCAGGATGTTGGCTCTCGACTCGTTTGATGAGCTCATCATATGTCTTCTTGGTTGTAGCAGGGTATCCTTCACTAACTAGTTCTTTCAAGATAGATTGATACATCAATCGTGATGTAACCGTTAACTTTTGATATTCTGTTAGTTCAATATGTGGATGCTGTGCGCTTCTTAATACAAAGCCCTGAGCATCAATTGTTTTCTCAAAGTCGTCTCGAAGCAATAGTCGCTTCTTAGTCGCTATACCATCACCGGAAAGGAGTATTGATGTACTGTCAACAAAGGCAATAGATTCAACGTTACCGTACTTATTAGTCAGGTCTGTACCCGCAGCATATCCAATCATTTGATGTGACCTCGCATCAAAGTAGTAGAGGCGTTTAACGGCTTCTCCATATCGAATTTATATACATTAGATGCAATTAGTCCATAAGCCTCTGACACTGGGTTTATAGCTATACCCTCTAAGCACTCAATGAGTTCACCTAAGGTCAAATTTCCATCAGGCAGCATTGTTAATGGGAATGAATGCTCCGAGTAATACATTGTTATCAGATTAAGGTTCGCCATAAAGATGGTATTGAGCTTATCGACGATAATTAATCGTATACCTATCTGTGCCTTTTTTCGGGTGTACTCATTAAAAACATGAATTTTGGAGTGATACTCTTTATCAACCTGAGACTCATGATGAACTTCAATATATTCAGCGAAGCCAGAATGATATTGCACTAAGAAATCGGGTGTGTAGCGGTAAACTTTTTTGTCTATAGTCACTTCTATTTGTTCTGGTTGGGTGGCAAACAACTTCACATTAGGATCGCATTCCAGTTTAAAAGCCAGGATCAGCTCCTGAAATGACTCGGGATTAAGAACGCACTGATTTTTATGGGAGTAAAATCGTATAACAAATCGACCTCTGTGAACGTTAGCGTTCGTCTTTGTAACGGTCATAATTTTACTCCCCAAAAAACAAATGTCTTTACACTATAGATAATGGGTGGTAAATTTAAAGGTTTACCTTTGAGATATTCGATCTTGGTAAGCATTTTTACATTATTCCTTTCGTCATAATTAGGCTTATCAATCCTTGGAGCCAATGAAAATTTTGTTTTATTTTCAAGGGTTAATCTCACTTTAAAATTCAAAAGTTAAGTTCAATGTTTTTTCTACGAACAAATTATTTATTCTCAAAAAAAATTTATCTTTAAAGTACTGTGAAGGTTTCTCGAGTTGTTTTTACCTTATCCAAACCGATTTTATGTTTGTGTTTAACATGACGTTGTTATGTTCAAGTAAAACACCCAAAGCGAAATTAATATTCAGTGCTGCTCCTAAAGCTTAAATTTAAAATTCACACCTAGACCCAGTAAAGTCGGTGCTTTTTAAAAGGCAGTCGCTATGATTGCAAATATCGCAAAAATAAAGAAGCATAAACTGGTCTGACCTCTCGCAATCTTCTTACAACGTCTTTGATTTGGGTTTTAAAATTCAAAAAAGTGCCAATGAAATTAATCCTGCGTTAATATAAGCTTTAATGTTTTTAGTGTTTTCTAAGAAAAATTAGGGGGTGTTCTCGTTTATTAAGTTAAGGTTAATGGTGGTTTTAGTTTTTTTATAAACGAGAGGGAGTGATATATGAAACACAAGCCAGAAGGATGGGTTGTTTTAACGTTTCAAACTATTGATAGCAAACCCTGCTATGTGTTGTTTTGTTCGTGGAAAAATGATGATGAATGGAGAGTAAGCTCAGGTTCAATGGTTCTACCTCACTTATCACCCTGTGGGAATTATTGGATTTGGCCTCAAATATCAGGCTCTGTATATGAGCTTCCCGTTGATGAAGAAAATGGCTATACCTTCTACACCGGCGCTGTATTAGATGAATTGTTAGTAAAAGGGTATCGCGATGGCACTCAGCTAAAACGCATTGCACTTAAAGATATCATGGAAGATAAATAAGGTGATTAGCGCCTTCTAATTAGTCTATTATATTTTACTTTTGAAGGTCATGAGCTCTTCATCATGGAAGATACTTAGCGGCTTTGGTAGGCAAAGATGAGAATCTGTATTATGTAAATGTTGCTAGTTTTACATTAAAAGCTAATAAATGAAAACAGTAAAAGCTAATAAACGAAAACATTAAAAGCTAATAAACGAAAACATTAAAAGCTAATAAATACAGTATAGGTATAACTAACGCGAACTCTCTTATTAGTCCAACCTAATAATATTGGCTAATATCCAACGTGATTTGGTTGGCTTTGTAGTACATGCCAGATAATCTGGCTTCAATAAATGTTAATAAACACAAATCTTACTTAATAAAGGATCACTTATGGGAAAGGAACTCGATATTTATAAATTACATAAACCAGATAGAACATACGATATTATTGATCTAGATATTGTATCGATGGCAGACCAAATTGCCGAAGAAAATAACCTCAGTTTTAGAGAGGCAGTGATATTAGCCAAGTTTGGTTTTCCTAGCGGCAAAACTAAAATAGCGGATATAGTCACAAACGGATTTAGCTGCAAAGTTGAAAAAGAAGCTTTAAAGCAAGCCTTTGATGTTAACTTATTTGCTAATTACCTTATTTTGAACCATAAAGCATACAATGCCTTAGGAAAATATTTAAAGGTTTACGGGGAATTTATACCTCTCAGGTGTGATAGAGAGCTAATTTTATTTAATCCACTCGTTTTCGAAGGTGAAGACGAAACTCTCACTAAAAAGGCTTATCTGAATGGAATTGAGGATGGCCTCAAATCCTTATCATTTAAAACAGACAAACATCTTGTCTTTAAGTCATACATACAAGGTGGGACAGCACTTTATTGTAATGCTGCGTTTAAATCTCTAGTTAATGAAAATAATTTAAGCGGGCTTTCTTTTAATAGTAACTTAGTTAGCATTTTTGCTTAACAAAATAAGTGCGTATTTTATTCATTGAACAGTATCACATGAATAAGTCTTAACTTAATCTGTCAGGTTTGGTTTTTAGTTTTGATCAAATCTGACATTCGCATATGTGCCATTTGCGGACGGTCAAAAGTTAAGGTTTAATCCCTTTGGCTCCATCAACATGTGCTTGTTATAAATCTTGCTCTTCAAATATATAATCTTGTCGATAGATACTATCAGGAAGATAAATACCCCCATCTTTCTTTTCGTTTAATGCTTTATCACGCACTGCAAATACAAACGAAAATATTGCAGATCTTGTTAATTGCAATATACGTCGAAGATGTTCAATAAAATCATCTTCTTTGATAAATACTATGTTATTCATGAATTCGTAAGACTCATAGATATCACTTGGAGCCTCGCTCTTATGAACAACCACAAACTCATGCTCCAAGTCATTTCTTAACTGTTTCAAAAATGACCACTCACCATCTTTTTTGTCATTCAAATCAGTAGCAATACTATACAAAGCTAGAAGTCCCGGACTTTTAATGCTATTAAAAAGTTCTCTTCTACTGTCACGGTCGAGTTGCCAAAAACTTTGGAAATAGACTTTTCCATTGGGGGGATAGAGGTCAAATAGCTCGCAAATAGCTATACCTATTTTGTCCAATATACCGAAGCATGATCGAAAAGAAGTTCTAAGCTTCTCAACATCTATACCTAGTAACTCATCATTAAAAAGCTCTGAAAAACATGAGTCGTGAAGTAGTTCAAAATCACTCTCTGTTGTAAGGTATTCAAAATATAAATGTCGTGAGAACGCAAACTCTGACTTTAACCGATTAAGAACCATTTCCATCGGAATAACAAAATCACCAACCACTCCTCCGGCAGTAGGTATAGTTAAATTATCTCTGGAGCTTCCTATACATGGACAGTACAAACCATGTTCAGATAAACTTAAGTTATTGTCTAAACAAAATTTTCTGTAACTACTTAGTTTTTCGTATTCATCTTTAGTTTTTTCTGAATCATGTAAATCAGGTTCAATACCAGCATCTTCACAAGCTTCGCTAATCTTATTTTCATGAAAAGCAACCTGTTCCTTATAATGGTCATGCCACATTGGAGGAATCTGCTCTGATAAAAGTACATTTTCATACCCATTTTTAATCTGTTCCAGCATTTGTATAGTAACTGTATTCGAAACTTGGTTAAGTATCATAAGAGTTTCAGATCTATTGATCCACGATTGGGGGATATCTTGATTTAATGAATTAACTAGGTCGTAGCACTCCATAGCCTCAACTATTCGAAACTGCTGTTTCAAGGAATTTCCTAAATTGACAATAAAGGTTGGCTCAAATTCTCCAGCATTCTTATCTCTGAATAATTTGGTAGCCTTCCAAAGGTCTGTTTTTATCTCTACAAGTTGCTCAATCGTAGAGAAGGTATGGTTAAATGGGTTCTTCTCACTGATTAAATTTGATTTTGCATTACTCAAATTGTAAAAATAGGCATCTTCTCCAATCTGTTCGGCTATCTCATTCTTATGCTCATTGAGAATATTCAAACCCTTTTGAGCAGAGTCAGCACATGGTTTCATGTGCCCAATATCAATAAATATACTGGCAACATTAGATATAATTGTAAAAAAATGAGCACTTCTCTTAGTATCTTCATTGACTTGTTGAAACAAAATATCGGCACCGTTCATAGCCTCATCAAACTGCCCAATACTTACTGCCTCTGACAGTCTATTTAACTCTATTGCTATGACCTTTATTTCCATGAGAATTCCGATTGTGATTTATAACGCCGCACTCAGCGGACTAAAATTGTGGGTTATAATGTGTAGCGGAGCGAAACGTAACCCACTGTTATATTTGCGTTCAAATGCCTTTTTAGCCCTTTAAAAATGCACCAATTTGATTTGGCATTCTAAAAGGATATTTATCATTGAATGCACTTAAGCTTAAAAATTTGATGATTTCACATGAATCATCGAATGCTTTTTTTGCATTTACAATAGAGCATTGTTCTTGCCAGCTTGCTTGAAGAGGAGGTATGGACTCAGAGGAGAAGCTACTATTATCATCTGCTTCAATCCAAACTGAACTTGAAACGAATTCAGACCTTCCATGAGCTAATGAATTTCTTAGATTAAATAAATGTTCTATTAGTTTTCGGTGCTCTTTTTTTTTAGTGTCATCAGCATATAAAACTTCAGATAAAGCGAAAAATTTGGCTTTTGGAGAAAATCTTATTTTATCATCTATTTCATAGAATGATTTTCCGACACATAATCGGTTAAAGTCTACTTTTTTTCGACCAAATAAGTTGTCATTAAACACACCTATTAGGTTATCCAACTGCTCTTTAAATCCATAAGCAATAGCAACTTTATCGTTTATATGAGTGCCTTTAACTGATTTGTCATCAATAACATCAAAGAAATCAGAAGGAGAAGAATCAAGTACTTCGTTTACCCTAGCTTGCAAATCAAAGATCAATTTACAACTTAGGTTCAAATAGCTTTCCACCATAAATGCAGTTAAGGCCACCGCAGTAATTCCCCCACAAATATTACCATAACCTTCAAATTGAAATGATCGCCTTGTTGATTCATAAAACCAACAATGAGAATAGATATCTCCAGAGAGATGACCACTGAATGACAATTTATACTCTCCTATAAAAGGCTAACGCCGCATTAAACCGTTACTAATCCGACTTTATTGCCTTGTTAGCCATAATTAACTAGTTAATTAACTTTACTTCGAATAGCCTTTTACAGTCTCGACCTGTACTTTCTTTACCTTCACAACTAAATTGAGCAACATCAAATTTAGCCGCAACATTAGGGTTATTACATAATGGGTTTGTGCAAATTACAGATGGGTTTATATCGGAAAAATTAAAGTAAGATTTTCCCAGTTTCTCTGTATAGTTGTATTCAGTTATTTCGACTTTTTTATGAGACATGATTATTCCTTTATGTTCTTTATGGCTAACCCCAAAATAACGGGCTAATAGTGTTTGGCAATAATTTTGTAACGCAGTGACAAAAGCCAAACAGTATTTGTCCTTGTAGATTTTTCTTGTAAGGCATGCATTTACGCAGACACATATATTTCTGACTTACCTTGTGAACCATCAGGATTTGTCCATAAAACTGTAGCATTAAATCCCAAAGGAGTGTCATCACAAATTGCGGCTATAAAAGAAACATCGCTGCCAGAACCGAGAACAGATATAGGAAGCTTTTCTTCCACTTCACTACTGATGAGTGGGCTAGAATAATTTGAAGGAATATTTAACTCAAAGGAAACATTTTTAGCATTTTGCTGGCTATTATTTGATAAGAAAAACTTATAGTTGTTACTCGAAACCTTTCTTAAGTCTAAACGAACAGATGCTTGTAACTTTTGGGTCTCTTCTTTTTCAAATGACTCTAATTGCTTTTGGGATAATGTAGCTTGTGCTTTTTGCAACTCGACTGTACTTTGTAAAATTTTCTTTTCACTTTCAATTAGTTGCAACTGTTTTTCTGCTAACTTAGATTGTGATTTTTGCAGCTCAATAGATTCCCTTTGTAGCTTGCTCTGATCTACCTTAGTGAGCACACTAACAAAAACGGCTAATAGCGCAACAACAATTGCCCAGTCTATTGAAGCGAAAAAGTCATTTAATTCCACCAAACTCTCCTTGTATACATAACCGCTTATTGAACACCATTTTTTGGTGCTTTATAACACACCAAAATGGCCTATATTACATACCATGATAATTTCACCAATAATTACCTTTGTAAACAAGTAATTAAAATAGCTAGAAATTAAGCATGTTATTTTGCCCCAAAACGGCGTTTAATAATGTTATTGGACAAAATTAGATTTCTACTTAAAACACATGAATAAATTTAACTTTTTAAGTGTCCGGTTATCGCTCAAAGCTGCCGAGGAACTGTCTAGTGAAAGCTGGGAAGTCCAAACTGAGTTACCAACTGTCTAGAAAAACCTAGGAAGCCCAATATGGAAAATATTATCACAGCCTTTATAAGTTTCTTGAGACTAGCAACTTGATAATTATGAAAGTCGAAAGGGGGGGCAATTCGTTTGATTGCAGTTCCAAAATTACATATACATAAAAGTCTACGAAAAAGCTGTACTCAATTTGGTAGAGTTACATTTGCACAAATGTTGAGGGCACTACGCAGGCGAAATTTGTAGTGCTAAATATGCAGCAATGTGGTGATAGTTGAATTCATAAAGGTAATACTGTTAATTTAATTGGAATAAAGTAGTAATAATAGCGCATACTTGTTATGTTTTTCGCGCCCTAATCTTAACTTTATTGTCTAATTAAAAATGCACTTATTAAAGAGAAAATCACTTCTCCTGCTTATAATTATATTAACATTACCTTCTTGCACTAGTATGTTTTCAGGAGACACTCCTTTACCCGTAACTTTTGAAGAGCGAAAACAGGTTAGAAATGCAGCATTATACCTTCAAGTTCCTCGTTGGGTTTCCGAAACATATGACAAACAGATTAAATATTATGTAATTGCCTTTGATGGTACCGGAAATGATAAAGATAACATTTACGGTAATTCTAGACAAACAGTTGTTGCCCATCTCTTCAACCTTCTTACTAAAGCTCATGGTTATAACGGACAATATTACAAAGGTCCAGGTACACAAAAAAATTTCTTTCCACGCAAGCTAGATTCAGCCCAATGTTATAGTTGTAAAAGTATAGCAAAGAAGGCACTAAGAGACTTCGAAAAATATTTAAAGAGAAGCATCGATCACAGCTCAAATACTGAAGTTCGAGTCATTACAATTGGTTTTAGTCGCGGAGCTGCAATTGCCAGACACTTTATGAACAATGTTGGTAATAAGTTTCAAACAAGTTTATATTCAGATAAAAATATACAAGAGGCTCCGTTAGTCCGTACTATTGGAATACTATATGATACTGTTGCAACAAGTGTTGAGGATGAGCTGCAATTAGAAATAGCACCTTCCACAGATTTTTTATTACACTTCATTGCAAAAGATGAATCGAGAAGATTATTTCCTGTTATTAGGGATTTTGATATTGATTTTCCGCCCATGTCTGGGAGCTTACAAATGCTCGATGTCAATCACTGTGCCTCCCCTGAAATATATACTTCTGAAAGAATGATTCATATAGCTTTACCAGGGGCGCACTCTGATATAGGTGCATCTTACAAAAGCGGACTCGGTAATTATTATCGCGTTTACGGAGAAGTCGCTCTTTCTAAATTAGGCCTAATTGATAAACCTTATTTTGTCATAGAGGATGATACCTTTACTGCTGGTAAACACGATTCTCGCGGGATGTTCGATATTATCTCGGATTTCATTTTTGGAAAAGAAAAACGGGGTGCTAAGCAAAAAATCTCAAAAGAGCTAAGTAAGAAGGAATTTGATTTACTCAAAGTTAGGCTTCAAAAAATGCATCTTGATATGAATGGATTTAACTATCAAATAGATAGTAAAGGTACTGGTTCAATAGTATTTGATGTCAGAAAGCAAGGAAACTCACTCCAATTCCTAGGTACATACAATTTTATAAACAAAGTGCGATTCAAATATGATGCAAAATCAAAACAGCGTTCAATCATATATTCTTTTCCGAAATCCTCTATGGACTCGATAATTACCATTTCTAACAAAGTTTGGAACTCAATTCCAGAAAACCAAAATACTCGCTTAGAACTAGTTGAGCTACATAGCCATAAAGCTCATGCTATTTACTTATTTGTAAATTGTCAGTTTATGGAGGTATATATCAACTAGCTTGGGCAAATAACTAATTTCAAAAATTTTAACTAACCAGTACTTATTAATATATTTAGACTAGTTTCTTGTACGCCATTGGCAAGGTTTTTTAAGGACTACCTTTACTTTTCGCGAACAAAATAGAGCATTAACTTGAATAGCTATGCTATATATTACTGTGTCGCGGCTTTAAGCAGGTGAACTTACAGCCATAAACGAACATTCAATCGTAGAACGTGTCTACCCCAAAGAGGGTTAACGTAATTGCTTTAAAAGACTGCTTTAAACGAGCCGCGGGCATTGACAAGCTAAGGCAATACTCATTTTATTAAAGAAGTTTCTAATAAAGAACCACTGTGTTTGTATAGAACAATTATATTCAATACTTGGTTTACCCTAATTAATTCAATCACATTTTATTATAGGGATATCTGTCCAACGAGTCGTATAATGTGGCGATAAGAAAGCTCGTTTCATATTCCAATTCTGTGTTAGCTTTTCACTGCCTATTGATAAAGTTCCTACACCATAACGTTTATTTATAGTATCTAAGCATTTCATCATTTTAGGTTTATCCTCACTCACAGAGAACATATCGGCTTGCTGAAATGATTCACTTTCTAATTCTATAGCTCCTATACCGCAGCGATAAAAGCGCGTATCCGGTTTATAAATTTCATCAATAACTTCAGAAACAGCCTTAGCTATAACGCTGGTGTCTGATGTCGGTATGGGAAATTCATATAGAAGTGATTTTTTGTAGTGCTCATCTTCATGTGGCGAGCTGGCAGCAAAAATAACTATACGCTTTGTTAATGATTGTTGTCTTCTAAGTTTTCGCCCAACAATGGCGGCATGCGTTACTAAAGCCGATTTTAATGTCGTTAAATCAATGACTCTTTCACCAAAACTTCTTGTTGAGTATATTTCTTTTTTATCTTGCTTTACTTCATCCCAACTTAAACAGGCAATACCATTTAATTCGCTGACCGTTCTCTCTACGACAACACTGAACATACGCCTCATTGCTTTAGGGTTTTGGCAAGCCAAGTCCCAGGCAGTATTAATTTGCATTAACTTAAGCTTTTTTCCTAAACGAGAGCCGATACCCCAAACATCGGTAACATCCATGCGCATGAGTATTTCTTTACGAGATTTTTCATCGTTAATAACGGCCACACCGTTGTACCCAGATAGTTTTTTTGCTGCATGGTTGGCCGCTTTCGCTAGGGTAGGTGTTGTGCCAAAGCCTGCACCAACGGGCAAACCTGTTTCTCGCCAAACTGCTCGGCGTATCGTATGTCCATAGTCAGCCCAGTCATTGATGATTTTAGAGAAACCAGTAAAACGTAAAAACGATTCATCAATACTATAAACATAATGGTCATCACAAAACCGATTTATAACAGTCATCATTTTTTCACTTAAATCAGCGTAAAGCTCATAATTTGAAGAGCGAACCACGACATGGTGCTGTTCTAAATAGTTTTTAATCTTGAAGTAAGGCTGAAATTTGGGGATGTTCAACTTTCGTGCGATAGGGCATATGGCGCAAATACATCCATCGTTATTTGTAAGTACTACAACCGGTTTTGAGCGAATCGAAGGGTCAAATACCTTCTCCGCACTTGCGTAAAAAGCGACAGCATCTACGAGGGCAAACATCGACTGAGCTCTATTTTGTTTTTGTGTAGGCGGATACTGGTTGTGACTACACCTTCGAGTTTGAAGTCATCTTCAGGTGAAACATAAACAGATTTGTAGCTTTTGGATGCTGAGATTAGCAAGCGGTTTGTTTTATCTATTATTTTACAAACAAACGACCCATTATAACTCGCAACGACTACATCGCCTGAACTTACGTCTTCAGCTCTATCAACAACGAGCAAGTCTCCATCGAAAATCCCTACATCTTGCATCGATTGACCTGAGGCCAGCCCTATGAATGTGGCGTTAGGATGCTTGATAATTAGCTCATCGATAGAAATACCTAGCTCTGTGTATTCTGCTGCTGGAGATTCAAATCCCGAAATCCCTGCCTCAATATAAATTGGAATAACGAACATACACACCTCAAATACTGTTTGTATATACAGTATAATTTAAGGTTTAAATTAAGCCAAGATTCTTTTTGTGAAGATGATAGTTTTATTAGAGCTGATGTAAGCAGGTTTCATTCTTTAATATTAAAAACCCTTTTAATAACAATTAGTAAAATTTGCATCCTTACGTTAAAATTTAGCGAAGGAATAATGAGCTTACTCAAAGCTTATTTTAATTATGGAATAATTTACTAATGACTTTAGTTAAAAACACTATTGTATCTTTTCTGATACTTAGCTTTATTACTGGCTGCTCAGCCTCTAGACACGCCATCATTTCCGGTGACTCTGAATTAACAGATGCCCAAGTGTGTCGAAACTACCTCAATGATAAAGATATCCTTACTAAAGGTTATATCGCTGAGGATACTGATGAAGCGAACTATATTTACGCGCTTAACAAAGAAGTTGAATATAGAGCACTAACCGAATACAAATGTGAGATTTTAGCTGCGCAAGACAGAAAAGAAATCGCTCAAGGCGTTATTGCAGCAGTTGTTGCGGTAGGTGTCGTCGTTTTAGCTGTTGCTGCGGCAGAAGCTGGCGGGTCAAATAACTATTCTTCTGGTTATGCGTGGGACCAGTTTTATGATGGTAACTACAACTTAGTTTGGCGTTGTCGAGATAAGTCTACAGGCCAATTTGCCTATAACAGCGCTTGCTCTGGACAGTACAAAACTGACAATACTTGGACTGGTAAGTAACTTTTCCATTTAATTTTAAGAGTATAATATCTAAGCTCTACAACAAAAATTGTCAGTCACCACAAATGAGAACTAGCTTATTAACTCACTTATTATATGTGACATATTTAAACCGAAATAGGTACCAAGAATCATAATGAAAGCATCAACAATTACACTGTTATCAATACTTATTTTCTCTGCTGCCTCTTCTGCAAACCAAGAAATCGACTCTTTCAGCAAAGCTAAACGACTTCTAGAAAAGCAGGTATATAACAACCACCGCGTTACACTTTACTGTGGTGCGATATTTGACGCTAATAAAAAAGTAACCGCGCCGGAGGGTTTTTCTACAACAAAGTACGTCAAACGAGCTAAAAAAATTGAATGGGAGCACGTTGTTCCAGCAGAAAACTTTGGTCGTACTTTTAGCGAATGGCGAGATGGTCATAAGCAGTGTGTAAATAGTAAGGGTAAATCATTTAAAGGTCGACGATGTGCGGAAAAAGTAAATACAGAATATCGTTTTATGCAAGCTGATATGTTTAACCTTTATCCGGCCATTGGCGCTGTGAATGCTCTCAGAAGCAATTATAACTTTACTATGCTTCCAGCAGCTCAAAGCGACTTTGGACTTTGTGCGATGAAAATTGACGAGAGAAAAGCCGAGCCACCTGAAATAGCCAGAGGGAAAATCGCACGTACTTATTTGTATATGGAAAAAACCTATAAACGATACAACATGAGTAAAGCGCAACGCCAGCTGATGAATGCCTGGGATAAAATGTATCCTGTTGATGCTTGGGAGTGCACCAGAGCTGAGAAGATTTCAAAGCTACAAAAGAATCAAAATGATATAGTTAAAAGCCGCTGTGAGAGTATGGGTTTCTAACTATATTGTTTTGAAGTGGCTGTATATTCAAATAAAGCTTTCAAGCTTGTACATATCTGTAAAAATATCTATATTAGAAACAACATTTAAAAGGAGTTTTTATGCGTCAAGAAATACATGAAGTAACTATTCAAGATATTGAAAATGATTTATTTCTCGTAACGGGTGACCGTGGTTTAGCTAAAGCCCAAGCCCATGCGTTTTCCATACATTATCGTGGAGAAATTATAGACTCGGTTAAATATAAACGGGGCTTTATCTCAGCTGATGACTTAATCTATTCACGCCATGTACGTTGGGAGCATATGAAAAAGCTGCTCAAAAGCTAGCCGCAAATATGGCGAAGGCTGGGCGTGGAAATAAACCCAAGAATACAGCGGCTCATCATATAGTGTCTTGGAATGATATGCGTGCTGCCCGTTCAAGGCTTAGATTAGCAGCGTTCGGTATTGATATTGACCATGAAGCAAATGGTGTCTACTTACCTCGGTTTCAAAAGCATGTTCCAATGGATATCCTTCCAGATGCTTATCCTCATTCGAAAATTCATACAGGCAAATATTACTTGAATATTGAGTTCTTACTTAATGAAACGATAGCAGAGGGCCTAGGTCGACAAGGTATTATCGAAACGTTGAAAGAGATAGGTGAAGAACTTGCGGATGGTACATTTCCAATCACTACATTATTGACACAAGGTAATGCTTAATGACAGACAAATTTAATAAAGTATACAGTGTGAGTGTCGAGCCTGATGAGTTTCTCTTACTTAATGAAACGGGGTTCGAACAAACAATTCAATTGACTGAGGGCCAGTTGTTAATGTTCGACGGTATGAGCATGAGAGACAATTGGAGAGAGTTGGCCGTTGATTGGTTGATAGAGCCTAGTACTGCTCACCAAAACTTAAAGAAGCCTGATATAGCTGGTTTGGGTGCTTCAACAATTGTAGTATCTCCTAAGTATTCACCACTATTCTTAAACGATTTTAGCAACAACGTTGAGCTGCTTGAATGCAATTTAAAAGGTGAGAAGTGGTTTGCATTTAATGTTGTAGGCTTTGACAAAGCCCTAAGTGAAGAGCATTCCATCCGAAATATTAAAAATGGCAAACCAAGCAGAATTAGAAAATTTAAAAAGATGGTATTTGAAAAGAGTGCGATTGAGAGTCCTGAACTATTTAGAGTACGAGAAGCTGGACTTCGATACTTTACTACAGATGCTACAAATAGCTTATATAGCATCGTTCAAGAACACGGAATAAAAGGGTTGTACTTTCATGAAATAGAAACAGTATAACGTCAGTGTCTAACAAGCTATGAGAAGTCCACTAGATACCGGCTAGCTCATAATCTTAAGGTACAAAACGGAAGTAAACTTCCGGTTTATAAGATTATACTACTATATTTCGGAAGCAAACTTCCGTTTTTAGGGCTTCGTAGTCAGTTATCGGAAATATACTTCTGTTTTTTGAAAGCGTTAAAATAGATTGCTATATGAGCTGCTTATCGGGGTATTATGTGAACGAGTAGCAGACGGTCGATTAAACTCATTATTGGACAAGCTAGAGCCGAAGGACGGCTCTGTGCCATGAGCGGTCATTGGTAAACTTTGATACGCGTAGTTAATATTTGACCGGTTCTTTTCGTGATAGGGCGAAAAACTGGTTGTTCTCAAATACCAAAAAAGGTGCACATGTCAGCGCGATATTTTATAGCATTGTTGAAACTTGAAAGATAAATGACCTTGTGGTGAATGATTATATTTCTACTTGCTTACAGCACCTAGCTGAGCTGCCTGATAACCTTGCGTCACTGTTACTTTGGAACACTAAGTAAGGTTAGGTGTCGTTAGCTATACGCTTACAAACAAGATCGCTTTCTGTCACCTTAGTAGATGAATGATTTATGTTGTTTAAGCAGTCAAGGCTAACCGCACGCGATTGTCGATTGAAGATTGAAGGTTAAAACTTGATCCCCCTGCGATAGTTTCAAAAGGGGGTTTTTGTTTTATAATAACCTTTATCCGATTAATAAGATTACGGTAAAGTAAGGATATCCACAGTAGCCATCACTACATCGATGACACCAACATCAAGCGGAATGTAATGGCCACTCTCTATTTCAACCAATTTTGCTCCAGTATTTTTAGCTGTATTTCGTTGCCGATGCGGTACAACCACGTTATCATATCGCGCCATAAAAATAGATACCGGAATACCACGATTAGTAACCTCCTGATACGAAGTTGACAACAAATCTTGCCATTCAGGAGACACACCATCATCAGCAATTAGGCTCAGCTTCTCAGTCGAGTAATCATGTCCGGCATATAACTCATGGTAACGCCGCATACGACTCTGAGACAAAAACATACCTCCAAATGTGCCCTCTAATTCATTGCCATTTTTCACTGCCTTGCGAATAAAATACGGCGCGATAGCTGGCACAATTAGACGTTGTGCGAATGTGTAATCAAGCGGAACAACCGGCGCAAGCAGTACCAACGAACCAATCTTTACCTCTGATCGTGCTGCCTGAATAACGCTCGTAGCACCTCCGTAACTGTGCCCGATAATGTGTGTAGGTAAGTCATTGCGTGTGGTGATTGCAGCTAGTGCCGCCTCTTGATCGACAACATAATCGTTGGCATTAGCATCATCAACGCTTGAACTGTCGAAATGACCACGCCAGCTCAAAGCGTAGACATTATAATATGTCGGCAAGTGTTCAAAATAATACTCCCAAACCCACGCGCCGCCGCCTGCTCCATGTACCATAAAAATATTGGCTTTCGCACTATCGTGTTCGCGGGCATAGACTGATACGGCTATATAACCCGTCACCGGCACTCTGAACGTAGAGTATTCAGTAATAGCCGTTGGTGTGTCCGTTCCCCGCACTTTTTGCTCTGCCGCCACAATAGCAGCCTCTGATGGGGTTTCTAACCCAGCTTGTAATTGGACAACGCTAAAGCCAGCAATGCTAAGAGAAAGGACGATCATCGCGCCCATTGCAATACCAGCTCGTTTGGTGCGGCTAACTATCATTGCTTTTCTCCCATAGAATCCGTCGAAGCAGGCCGTCTTTAACCCAAAATTGATGTACCAGTGCTGCCCCGATATGACTAATAATCAGCCCTGCGAAGGTATGCATCGTTTGGGCATGAATGAAGCGTTTAAGGTCAGAATTGTCGTGGCCAAAAAATGAAAATGTATCTTGTAGATCGATCACCCCTAGAACGACCACCGGCACGTCATGCGCTACTGCTGTCATGATGCCAGTAACAGGTACAACGAACATCAAAATGTAAAATGTAGTATGGATGACTTTCGCAGCGATCACTTGTGGCCTTGATGATGTTACTGGTAACTCTGGCGGCGGATGTGAGGTGCGCCATAGATATCGAAGTCCGCAAAGCGAAGCGACAAAAAAGCCCCCTAGCGCGTGATGCGAGAGTGCTGCTGACAATGCCCCACCTTCGTAATTATCTAGCGACCAACCGTTAAGTAACATGGCGGCCACCAAAGCCGCCATAGTCCAATGCAGCCATTTAGCAACCGAGGTGTACGCCGTTGCACGCGCTGTATGTTTACGATTTAGCATTGTCGTCGCCTATCATCGTTGGTGCGCTTACCAAGACCGCATTATTACACGGCTGCAGAAGCCGCACGAGCACATCAAAATGCAATACACCGAATATCGCAAACATGTAGAAACCACTCAAACCGCTCGTTGGATCGAGCAGCACCCACGGTTCATTAACAATGCGGTCGATACCGATTAGATATGCACCAAGAAAGCCCACTTGTATGTAGACACTCAATACCCGCGAAAAAAGCGACGAACGATTGGTGCGCATAAGATAGATATAGGCCAATGACACACTGGCGATGTAAAAATGCAAGTAGCTCACATAAGTGATAAACCAATGTGCCTCAGTGTAGTCCGTCTCTTCCAAAATCATGGTCTTGAATGCTACCGCGATAACGCCGGTGAAGAAAAAACATATCATGAAATACAGTGACAAAATGACATAGCGATATCGCTGACGAAGCGGCGAATCGAATGTGCCATTGGCCATCATTAGATGGTAGGTACGTCTGAAAATAAAAATGGCGAGTATCGTCATTAGTGGTAGATACACATAGACTTCAAAGAAGCCGGTCGAGCGTACCGCGAGCAAGAACGGTGCAATTACCTCGCCCAATGCATTGGTATAAGTTATGGTTTCAGCAGTCATTGCAGTTCACCTCTGTCGTTAATGTTGGTTAAAACTGATAACTAAGCATGAGGCCACTTATGGCTTGATCGTCACTACCTCGCTGCGTAATTAGCGAAGAATCGGCAACCTCATCGCCGAGCATGTCGTAGCCAACAAAGCCAATCAGGGTGATTCGACCATTGAGCGCTAAGACCAACGAGCCGTGCAGTCCATAGGAAACCAATCCCGCATCAGCTTGATACGTAGAAAGTCCCGTGCGCGATGTTTGCATTCTGGTGATACCAAAATAGGTCTGATTGTAGTTTTTATCGCCATAGACGACTTCTGGCCCTACCGCAAAAAAGGCGGATTTCGAGAGCATTTGAAATTGTCCGGTAAATTTGATTTCAGCTTCTGCAATCAAACCCTCATGTCCGCCGGACAGCCCTTGGCGTATTTCCAGTTTTGATCGAAATCGTCTAGCTTCGAATTCGACATAAGTTCCAACCTCAGCTGAACCATCGATATCGCCCAACCCCAACAGATCATTTATGTCATCACCAGATATACGCAATGGATTGTCACCATCCTCATCGCGGCCAAAATCGTATTTAACAATTCCACCAACCTTCCAGTTATTTGTTGTCACAAAGTTATAGCCGACACCGCCTAACAGTGATGCAAAAAATCGATCTCCGTAAGTCACGCGCACATCGGGAAGAATGTTCAGTTGGTTTTCGTCATCCCCCACATAGGTGGATGCACTGACGATTCCTAGCGTGGTCGAAATACTCCACTGGTCTTCGGTCCTAGGCTCTACTGCGAAAGCAATCTGTGTGCTGAAAAAGAGTGCCCCAAGGCTTGGTAAAGTAATATGTTTTGCAATCATGATTTCTCACTTAATAGTTTTAGTGTGGCCGCACATCGCGGTATAGGCAGTTGCCCTAATTGCCTATACTCATAACAACACAACTGCATTGCTCTGTTTTTTCTACGACGTAAAGTAATGTAAAGCTAGAGAGTTTAAAAAAAAATGTGGCATAATATGGATATGAACATGACCAAAACAACTGACAACATTTTGTTGATCGACGACGATGAACGTCTCGCAGCAATGATCAAAGAGTATCTTGAGAAAGAGGGTTACTTTGTCACGTCTGCAATAGATGGTTCCTCTGGATTAGCTTTGCAGCAACAAGGAAATTTTCGAGCGGTCATTCTTGATTTGATGTTGCCTGATATTGATGGTTTAGAAGTATGCCGAACACTCAGAGCAACCGAAGCCATTCCCATTTTAATGCTCACTGCAAAGGGTGACCCCCTTGATCGTGTGTTGGGGTTAGAAATGGGGGCTGACGATTATTTGCCCAAACCATTTGAACCACGAGAATTGCTAGCTCGGCTACGTGCTATATTACGCCGCGGTACACATTCGCAAACCGTCAATGTCGTTCGCTTTGGCGCGCTAGAAATCGACAAAGATGCTATGGAAGCACGGATAGACGGGACACGCTGCGATCTTACCTCCTATCAGTTCCAACTTCTTTCGATACTTGCAGGTGGCGTAGGGCGAGTATTAACCCGCGATCAACTTATGAATGAACTTCAAGGGTCAGATTTGGAAGCCTTCGACCGTTCTATCGATGTGCATATCTCTAGAATACGCGCCGAGATTGAAACTGACCCTAAACAGCCTCGCCGTGTTATTACTGTGCGCGGTGTCGGCTACTTGTTTGCACGCTCGCAGGAGTGATGCAGTTATGATTAACAGTCGTCTGTACCTACAAATCTGTTTCATTGTTTTTTCAAGCTTATTAGGGTTCGCTCTGGTCGCCACGATTGCTTGGACGATCATTGGTCAAGATCAATATGACGAGCAGCTATTTGTCAAAACCGCTGCTCTTAGTGAACTTCTTGTGCCTAGAGCCACCGAACCAGAAGATGTGCAGCAAGCAGCCATTGATAAAATTGGCCACTACCTCGATATTGATCTATCTCTCTACAGCAGCGAAAAGCTGCTGATTGCGTCAGTCGGTACAGTAACCCGATTGGACGACGTACCGTTGGCTGAGGGCGAGTGGCGACAGACTGAAGGTGGCACGCGGTGGGCAACCAAATTAACAGACGGTCGCCAGCTCGTTATCAATGTTAACAGGATCGCATTGCCCGGTGAATCCGCCGTATTTGTGATATTTCTGATCATTTCCGCCCTTGGTATCTCAGCAATCATGTACCCTTTCATTCGAAGTTTTACGGGAAGAATAGAGCGGCTGCAACTCGCTGTTAGACAAATAGGCTTCGGCGATCTCAGCGCTCGTGTTGAGCCAGAAGGTAGCGACGAGATTGCAGCTCTTGCTAGTAGCTTTAACTCTACCGCCGAACGCATCGAAGTATTGGTCAATGCTCAAAAGCTGCTACTCGCCAACGCATCTCACGAATTGCGCACACCTCTAACACGTATTCGCCTCGGTATTGAAATGATCAAAACTGTAGACGATGATGCTCGACAATTAGCATTGGCACAAGATGTCCAAGAACTAAGAGTATTGATCGACGAGCTAGTTTTGATGACCCGCATCGATGCTGGTGTCGTGCAACAGGATTTTGAAGTGTTTGACTTAATGGGTGTCATCGCAGAAGAATGCGCTCGTTACTCAAATTGCGATGTTAAGGGGTCACCAGTGAGCATGTACGGGGATGCACGAATGATCCAACACCTTATCCGAAACTTGGTGGATAATGCGTTTAAGTACGGCGGTACACCTGTTGTGGTAGATGTTCAGCTTAATACAGAATCTGTAAATTTGATCGTCAGCGACGGCGGCGACGGTATTCCAGAAGCAGATCAAGCAAGCATGTTTGAGCCTTTTCAACGTGGTCGTGGCAAACAAAATATCTCCGGTAGTGGTCTGGGGTTATCATTAGTGCAGAAGATCACCGATGCTCACCGAGGCACAATAAAGCTGTCTTCTGGCTCGTTATCAGCGGTTACGATTCGGTTGCCGCTTGATCTAAGGACGTAATTAATCATCTATTAATGGTTACTACTTTATCAGATTTTTCTTATCTATTACCCATATAGTGGTTTTGCGCCCATCTTCTTGAAGTTAACCTTTGGGCTTCCCATAGCTTGCCCGTTGTATCCTAACAGCCTATTGAACACCATTTTAGTGGTTCATCACACCTCCAAAGCGGCGGTTAATAATGTTGTCTTACAAAATTAGGCTCCTACTCAAAGACGTGGGATAAATTTAACTTTTTTAATGTCCGGTTATCGCTCTTTGCCGAAGTTTGGCTTAGTGTCAGCAGTCGTAACTCGTTTCTGCCCCTTTTCAAGCTAGAAGCCTTTTAGTGCACCATTAGAATATTTAATGATATTGCGAATCGAATACACACTCATGACTTGATGTTAGGGGAAGCTATTTTAATTTTGCTAAAAAGAAGCGCCCGAGGCTGATAATAACCTTGGGCGTCTTAGTATATAAGACTGCTTAATACCTCTCTCTAAGCTATGACTCTTGGTGGCATGTGAACAATGATTAACGGATACCTTTATAGCAAGCGTGTTATGACTTTTCCTGAATCTTTTTAATAGATTTTGCCGCATCAAGTACAGTTTCTGAAAACGGGCGTGGCGCCCAGTTAAATAGCTTACGTGCTTTGCTATTGTCTGCACTGATTTTCATATCTAGGAAGCCGAGCATGCCTTTGGCTTCGCTATCAAAAAGAGATATGATACGAATCAATAGGTTTGGAGCGACGCGTGTGCTTGGACCTTTATAGCCATGCTCTTTCAGTACCTTTGCAATCTCTGTTAGGTGGATTGCCTCTGGACGAGAAGCAATAATACGCTGACCGGCAGTCTTATTGTGAGTCATTGCTTGTACGTGGACATTTGCCACATCACGAACATCGACCATTGGAATTGCCACATTAGCGAGCATTGGGACTTTTCCGTGTAGCATTTGGTCAATCATTGACATCGATTGGCCACTAATGTCATCACCTAATGCCGGACCAAATACGCCACCAGGGTGGACAGTAACAAGCTCCATAGCCGAATCTTGCTTTTCCATAAATTTCCACGCCGCTTGTTCTGCTAATGTCTTGCTTTTTGCGTAAGTGCTAATGTCTTTAGCGTTAATGTCAGCCCAATCATCAGGCCCAATTGTGCCACTTTTCATTGTCGCCATCATAGTCATGGTAGAGCTAGTTAATACAACTCGCTTTACTCCAGCCTTTTTAGCAGCTCGAAGTGCTCGAAGTGAGCCGTCGACAGCAGGTTTTATCATCTCGTCTTCATGTTTTGGCTCAGCGGCGGCAAACGGAGATGCAACATGCATTACATAGTCACAGCCTTCGGCGGCGTTATCCCATCCTTCATCAGAGGTCAGATTTAGCTCGACAAATGACAACACGCTTACATTGGCTGATGCTTTCTCTAGCGTTTTTTTGATGCTATGTGCTTTTTTCATATTACGAATAGAGCCACGAACGTGAAAGCCTTGGTCTAAAAGCTGCTTTGCAATATGAAGACCAATAAAGCCTGAAATACCAGTCAGTAGAACGGTTTGGTTTGTCATTGAAATTGCCTCTTTTGTTTCTTGAATAATTAAGTACTGGGTGGTATCTTAATTCTATGTCATTCAGCTGTCAATAATAAAATACCAGTCGGTACTTAAATATGAATCAAGAAAAAAAAGCATCTCGTGGTCGACCTAAAAAATTCGACCGTAACCATGTACTAGATATCGCACAGGAAAGTTATTGGACACTAGGTATCAATCAGGTGTCGATCAATGAATTGTGCAAACTGGCAGGCGTATCTAAGCCAGGTATTTATCGAGAGTTTGGTGATGAAGATGGTTTGAGGCATGCTGTGCTAGAGCGCTACGAGAAGACAATACTCAGCCCGATGCTCAGCGTTCTGAGCTTGGACACTCCATTTAATGAGACGTTACAAAATCTTGCACTTTTCAGCACGAGAGAAGATGAAACCTCTGAAATGCCAAAAGGGTGCTTGTTTGCAAATATGAAAGAATCACGCTTGAACTTAGGTGATTCAACAATCGGTCAAATCGATAAAACCTATGAAAATGTTATAAAGGCATTCAAGCTATGGATTGATGCGGCAAAAGAGAAAGGAGAGTTCAAAGCAGTGGATATGGATAGCCGATTTGCTGCTATTTATATTTATACCCAAATCAGCTTTGCGCAGTTACAGGTGATGAAAGGTGAATCCAGTAAGGAGGCTCGGGCAATATTGCAGTTAGCTCTTTCCGTGCTTTAATAGAGAGCCAACAATCTAATAAATGCTTAGCTCTGAATGATTTTCTTTATTGAAGAGTACTCGGAGTTATGCTGGCTTAACAATACGGTAATTTCCTCACGCTGGCTTTTAATAAAGTGAATAAATTCCTTCGATTTTGAAGGTAAGTGCTACTTATCGGTATAAACCAGATGCAACTATTTTCCTTACGGGAGCTATTCCTCACAAAAGCTTATTAGTTTTCCTTCATCGATATACCGTTGAACTAATCCAATTGACAAATACGTAGCTTCTACACTGTTTAAGCTCATTTCGACAGATTTAAGAAGATCACCCGATAGCAAGCGGTGATCCATACTAAGATCAATAGACTCTCTCTGAAACATAAAGCGCCACGGCAATATCAAACCATCATTATGGTTAAGAATACTAGGCCACTTTACACATTAGCTGGCCTCTTAATTAGCGGTTGCTTATGAGCGATTAGTGAATAGTTTAGTTGAGATATGGGAGCGCAATGAGTGACGAATCGTTAAGTGGCCCAATTTAATTGACCACTTGTGCAGTGGATGACAAAACTTAGTCACCAATTAGATGCTTTGCAATACTTAAGATAATCCATATTATTCTAAATAAGTAACATCACAGAAAGGTTTCTGTCCAAAAACGAGTTTACCCGACCGTCCGCTACTCGCTCTAACCTCAACTATGTGAAATGAGTAGCCTAAGGGTACTTATTGTTATAAATACTACGACTTGTTTTTTACTATGAAAAAGTAGTTGGGCTTGCGACTATAGATGACATAAGCCAAAAATATAGTCGAAAATCATTGTTATGGCTGTTTAGTTAACTAGCGATGGATATATTTAAAGCACGGATCTCATTCCCATTTTTCGAATTTTTCTCGTCAAATTGGAACTTGATTATTGAGCCTGGATTTACATTTTTCCAATCTTCAGGGTTAATGAATTCACTTTTATGAACAAAAAACTTACTTTTATTATAATTAGCAAAACCATACCCTTGAACTTTAAAACATTTGGTAAGCTTGCCTTCGACACCTTCTAATTTCATCTTAAGAGTGAAATAAAAGCGATCATTAGTCTCTTGGGTAATATGGAAAATATCATCACAGCTTTTAATAAGTTTCTTGAGACTAGCAACTTGATAATTACGATAGTCGAAAGAGGGGTCAATTCGTTTGATTGCAGTTCCAAAATTACCTAGGTAAGCTTCCCCATCAATTTCGGCGCGATTATATGCTTTTATTAATAAAGCCTCTAAATCAAGATCTTTGTCAGTTTCAACTATATCGTCAAAATCTATGTTATTTATATCGACAAAGTTTTCACAAGCCCTAATTAATCTCTTAGGTGATTTTTTCTCACCTATAACCATACTGTAAATGCCGTATTCTCTTATACGTTGAGCTAAACTGGCGAAACCGCCATCACTGGTAACCAAACACACAGAGTTTATACGCTTGTTATTATTAATTAACTCTATTGCGTCCATAATCAAGGCATGGTCAGCATCATCTTTTTTAGTATAGTGAAACTGTTGTTTGGGCCGAGAAGCCGTTATCTCTAAGACATTCTCCCAAGATTTACTACAACCGTTCGTCCAGTCAGCGTATACCCACTTCAGTGCTACTGAACCGTGCTTTTCAACTTCTGCTAGCACCCGTGGAAAGGCTTCTGACTTAAAGTTTTCACCATCAACTAAAACTGCAAATACTTTTTCCATAATATGTCCTGCTTATTCCATTTATCAGCTTTAGTAAAACTTAATAAACCCATAATTTCAACTGCTTTAAACACAATTAATCATTAGACTATAGCTTTCGAACTTTCGGTTGCTATATTTCGGAAGCAAACTCCCATTTTTAGGGCTTCGTAGTTAGTTATCGGAAATATACTTCTGTTTTTTTAAAGCGTTAACCTAGATTGCTATATGAGCTACTTATCGGGGGAATATTTGAACGAGTAGCATAGGGTCGATCAAACTCACTATTGGACAAAAATGAGTCAGAGCCGAAGGACGGCTCTGTGCCAAGAGCAGACATTGCTGAATCGTGATTTTTGAAGTCAATATTTGAGCCCTCTGGACTGATGATGTGAGAGTTAGCTGTGCTTTAATATCGAGTATATTTGTACTCTTTTTTTGTTTTGCGCCAAATATATGTTCCTCCAATCAAAAATAGAGCAACAATAAAAGGTGTCAACTTGTTGTCTGACTTCCAAGCTTGTTCAGATTCTTCATAAGAACGAACAAGTAATCCATTCACTTTTATCTCAAAAAAATTATGATATATCTTCGAAGAGTAGATTGGCGAATGCGTATCAGAAGCCTCAAATAAAATAGTAACAAGCTGATCTTTTGATTTCAAAAGAGACTCTTCAACAATGCCTTGCCCATTTGATTTTGACGGGTAATTAAAATTCATTGGATCATTAGCAAACGTGAAGCGTATTCCATAATCATGTGCTTGAACCCAATCAACAAGACCACTTTTTTCTACAAGGTCACTTTTAAAAGGAAAGCCACTATTAAGCTGATTTAGATTTACAAATCCGATGGCTAGTCCTAATGCGATGGAAATAACTGATAAAGATAAATTTTTATAATATGTGAATTTTGTCATTTTTTAACTTAAACAGGCTCCTTGTTAGTTCAAACGTTTAGGAACAGTTTCAAGCTCAATTCCAAGGGCATTAATGTGCCAATTGCGGACCCTAAAGGTGTGTATCTGAAGCTCTGTTGGGTGGCGTCTTCGGCTAAACCAACCTACCTTTAGGCGTAGGTCGGATAAGTGGCGAAGCCACGCCATCCGACAGTGATGGTGAATTTACCAGAAACAATCCAACTTTCCGCGTTGTGGCAGTTCGCCAATCTGATCTGCCAACTTCAGGGATGTAGCTTTAAATTCAGCGGCATGTGTTTTGCGGACTTCCTTTGTTGACATTTTCACCTCGTTAGGCGATTAGACTCACTTAGCGAGGTGTCCAAAATTGTTAGTACGGTTCAGTTTTTGAAGAGCCGAACTATGTGTCTAGTTTGAACTCGCAGGATGCGACTTCGCCACGCTTAACCCAAGTTAAGCCATTAAGTTTCTCGTAAGAAAAGCTTGAGTTTGGTCTTTTACCTGAGTTGCCAAAAAAGTAATTTTGGTTTTCTCGGACAAGTTTGCCTCTAAACCAGACTTTAATGTTGTTGCCGCTCACTTGTTCGATAAAGCCAATCTTGTTGTCTGGTGTGCAAACGCTGTCTCCAATATTTAATTCGCTATCAAATCGATTGTTCCATTTTTGTTTTTGTGCCGCGTCATTTTTGGCGATAGCGTGTTCTCTCGCCGCTCTTTCTTCTTTTCGGGCCGCTTTTCTTGCTGCTTTTCTTGCTGTTGCGGCTTCCTTAAGTTTAATTTGTCTCGCTACATTTTCGAGTCGCACTTCGAAAGAACTCTTGATGAATGTATCAATCGTTTTCGATGGTATATAGAGAGAGGTTATGCCGCGTGTTCCTGCTATTGCGGATGTATGGCCCTTTACACTCTTACCTTTGTAGTGAGAGAAAAATATCTGGGCACCAACCATTTTTCCATCGCTATAACATGCTTTAGTTCCTAATCGCAATGTACTTAGTAGGTGGTTTGAAAGGTCAATGCCTTTAGCGGCAAAGTCCACTGATCTTACGAATGGCTTGTTATAGTTGACGATGGAATCGCGATACTTTTCTTGATCTGGGTTTAGCATGGCGCGATACGATAGTTTGAGGTATTGAGGAAACGTTTTATTTGTGACTGATGAAGTGGACGACCCTACCGCGTGCTTTGAGATTAGCTCAATCTCTTCTTCTGTCGCATAAAGAAGGGGATTTAGCCTTCCTTCATGTGCGTCTTCCTCAAAGCGTTTTAGCGAATTTACTTCACCTTTGCACGAGTTTTTGAACAGTTCTCCGGCTGTTCTTAAAAATGATTTTCCAACGGAGGGGGAAGAGTCGTACCCCCCTTGAGAGAATGCGTATATTGTGCCGTAAGGGCTTTCTAATGATTGTTGGATTTCACCCATAGTCTGCGCTAATTCGGCATGTTTAACTTTGTAATCCGCTTCCTTAGAAGGCTTGATTTTCAGGGCTTGAGCGTTGTATTGGCTAAACGTCGATTCTAAGCTTGCGCATCCTGTAGTCAATAAAGCGATGGTTACAATGGTCGTCATTTTTTTCATTTTTATTCCGTTAAATTACTAATTTCTATGCCAAAATTATCCTACGTGAATATTAAGAGGTCAAGAGATTAGTAAATTCTAGAATTAACGTTAATTGGTATTAAACTGATTCCAAAATGTTAGTCTGGTCATACATTTTTGAGACTCATGAGGCCATCTCAACGGCCGTACTTCGCTCATACCTGAATTCTTTTGTAACGAGCTAAGCTTAAAACTCCATAAACACCGGAGTACAACTAATGCACCAGTTAACAATATATCAGCCTAAAGAGCCTTGGAATAAAAATAAGCTTGTAGGACAAAAGTTACCACTAAAATTACAGCAAATATGGGCTATCCGAATACGACTAGAACTTTTTCATAAAATAAGAGATTTAGCACTATTTAACCTAGCCATAGATAGCAAACTAAGAGGATGTGATTTAGTTTCACTAAAAGTTAACGACATCGCACATGGTAAAACAATCCAATCAAGGGCAATAGTCGTTCAAAAAAAGACTGGTATGCCTGTTCAATTTGAAATTACTGGAAATACAAGGAGCTCAATTGTGGCGCTCATAGAGCAATTTAGTCTCAATTCTTATGATTACTTGTTTAAGTCAAGAGTTCATTCTTCTGCACACCTCTCAACCCGTCAATAAGGACGTATAGTTGACTCTTGGGTCACCTCAATTGGGTTAGATAAGACTCAATATGGTACTCACTCAATGAGACGTACCAAACCATCACTAATTTACAAAAAAACTAAAAATTTAAGAGCCTGTCAGCTTCTACTTGGCCATAGAAAACTAGAGAGCACTGTCAGGTACTTGGGAATAGAAGTTGATGATGCGTTAGAAGTATCAGAGCAGATCGATGCTTAAGTTTGAACCAATGCCAGACCTGAAGTAAGCGTCTGGCATTGGTTCATAAAAAATATGTTAATCTACGCTACTTTGTTCTAATAAAATTATAATGGAACTGTATCAATATTGATTTGATAAGGCTTATTGACAAAGTCAGCCATTTTTATACACTCCTTAACTGCAAATCCTCGTCCTTTGTAGTTTGCGAAAGCAATATGAGTATTATCAGTCAACACTGCATATAATCTATAGTTATGTGTGTAGCCTTTTCTAGGTATAGCTTTAAAACCTTTAATATCTGATAATTTATAAACACGTTTAAATATAGTGTATAAACTAGTCGACTTTAATTCCAAGGTTTGTTTTGCGAGATCAAAACGACATACATAACCACCAAACGAACCACTCCACCCTAGCCAGCATATAAACCCAGATACCCATATCGGTAATGATTTTGCTTCATCAGAATTGAACACATTAATTAGTCCGATAAATAAAAAGAAACCACACAACAAAGCTAGCAATAATCTACTTAACCTTGATTGTCGATAAATAGCTAGCTCACTAGATAGTTCTTTAAAATACATTACAGCACTCCGTATTTAACTAAGCCAGCAATGGCTGTAAAAACAAAAAATGGCAGGGATAGTTTTATTAGCGATTTGCGATCCCATATTTCAATGAAAACAAGATTTTCACTATTAAAATCTACATCTTCCAGATGAGAGTTTGAATTAGCTTTTTTAGTATCATGAGTAATTTGAGGTGAGCTATATAATTCACTTTGAGCAAACCTTATCGGTGTCTTGTTGGGCCAATCCGATATGGTTTCAACAGCAGTAGTATTATATTTCGTATATAAAAACGAAATGAACATCTTAGCATCTGTATACTGTTTAAATTCATATAACTGATCAACAAACTTAATTTGATAAGGGCCTTGCGCGCCTATACTACTCAATTCAAATGATAGTGTATCAAACGATGTAACAACTTTACTTCTTTGAAAGCAACCCCATAGTGCGGTTTTTAAATTAAGCTGTTTTTCTGTCACGTTAAACTCTAAACGGCTCTTTCGACCAAAAAGCAATATAGATATACCTAAAAAGAAGCTTGCAGAAGTCGCGAAGAAAATACTTTCCCCTCCTTCGCTTGCAAATGTCATCACAATGCTAATAACTCCAGGAATAAGCATAATAAACGCAAAAATTTTACTTGTCATTTCGCGCCTTGAGGGCATTATTGTATTACCACTTTGATCTGTTTTGAGAACTTTTTTTATAAGCTTGGATAGATTGTTATATTCCATTACTTCAACCTTAAAATTAATTATTACCTTATTTACATTAACATAAAGTAGCTAAGTAAACCTTATCTCACGATACTCATATCGCTCCTTATACAGGAGCAAAATCACTATTTACAATACATCAGTTAATTTAAGTCAGAAAAATCTTAAATGCATTTGATATAAAAAGATGACCGTCCGGTTATCGCTCATTTGAGACCGTCGCCTAAACTCGTTTTGGGGCAAAGGCGAGTTATATTTATAACTCGTCGATGGACAAAAGCTCGTCATAGTTAACAACTTAGAACCCCGCTTTCAGATAACTTCTCGCATTTCAAAATATCAAAGACCACCGTTGTCAGCGGTGCTCGGTTAGCGCGGAACTGGGCAAAACTTGTTACGATCTTTAATAGGCATAATGTGTAGAACAACCTTTTCTAACTAAAATATTCAAGCTACCAATCCAACCCCAACCCCTGAAACCTCAACTTGCGGACAACAAATTATAAATTCTTGTAAGTAATCCCTTACGTAAGCACGGAGTCATCGAATTTAACTGTGACTTCAGTAAAGTTGGTAATTGCTCTCTATTGTCTTTGCCAAAAAAGTGGTCGATGCCACTGACTCGGTGAACCTCCATACAGAAATCCCAAAATAGCTCTAGGTCATGATTATCCCATTTGCTAATAGCATCGAGCCAATCATCCGCCTTTAAAGTCAGTGGCTCCTGACGATTAGCTGCATGCGAATATGCTTTTGTGTCAACTTCGCGCCATTTTGATGTAACAATCTCCTCGATAAGTTTAGTATGATTATCTTTACTCTCTTTTTCCTTGAAATATGCTCTCAACTCGTCGATATGTTTTGGTAAACCAGAATTAAAAGAAAAAGTGTGAAAATGTCGTTCTTCTGATGGTGTTATGTGCTCAAGCCTTTCTTGAGCTATGTTGACGATATTAGACAGTCGTTGGTCGTTAGATGCACCTAATGAGTATAAGTAGGCAAGGAAGTTAACAGCGCTATACCATAAACTCAGCGATGGGTTCGTCTCATTAGATACATAATTAATCAAAGCTGATATTTTTACTTCAAGCTCTTGATCAGAGTACCGGCTTAACCCTTTCGTATGTATGAAATCTGATAATTCGTTAGTTTTTGGGCGAAGGTTATGTAGGTCAGAATCTTGCAATGGTCTCGATAAGCAGCCAAGTGTAAACTCAATAAATGAAGTGCTTTCATTATGAAATATGTATTGCTTATAAAATGGATGGCGTTCATCTTTCTCATCAGGCATACATATTATATTGATTTGTTTAACTATTTCTTCCAAATCTTGATCTTGTTGATGATGCAAAAAAGAGAGGTATAGCATTTTATGGAAAAGCGCTTGCTTAGAACTCTCGACATCAATTTCATCCTCCATAGTGTCTAGCATTCTAGATACCAGTTTCATCCTGTCATTTAGCCTAATAAGGACTCGTAAGTTCAAAGGCTGTATCTCGTCTAAACGTTTAATCATAAAACGTTGAATGTCAGGGGAAACATCTAAAGTTCCGAAAGCGATACCGAATGCATTTTCACTAGAGATCTCATACTTAAATTTCCAGCAAATTACCTTTTCGATAAGAGATTTACTGACTGATGACTTCGAATCATTCATAACCACTATTGTTTTAATGCTGCTTTCGGAATTGCACATGTCATATAGCTCCCCAAGTATAATGGATGCTAGAGAGCTATCTTCAATACGTTCAAGATCATCAACGATAATTGTCACATCGTTAATTTTTGAAATTATGGATTGTTTCACTAATCCAGATAGAGACTCAATCAATTGATTGGATTTTGTAGCATCACCAAATGTACTAACAGCTTTTGAGAATATACTCACTGTTTTTGCTGCAGTGTCTGATTCAGACTTGCTAGCTAAAGACAAGTATTTCCCTATTAGCTTCTCGTGAAACTGCTGTAACGATTGGATACCTAAAACCGATATTAGTAAGCAATCTTGATCTGATTGTGTGCTGTATTCATGAGTTATAAAATGAGTTTTGCCAACTCCCCAAGCACCATCCAACAGAACAATTGGCGCAAGAGAACAGTTCTCAAACACATCATTAATTTGCTTTGCTAAGTTACTCATTTATTACCTTAAGCCCAATACGCCATGTAGATTTGATTTAGCAAACCACAATACAAAAACTAGGTCAAATGAAGGTTGAAATAACTTCCATAGTGAGCTGGCTAAACTCTTTTTGGGGCAGAAATGAGTTACGAGTGGTAGCACTAAGCCGAACTTCGGCAAAGAGCGAATAGCGGTCATTAGAAAATTATTTTTCAACACTGATTTTGTGTCCAATTGCTATGTGTTTCTCCTATATTCAGGAAAACGACCCATTTGGTCGTTTTTACCTTTTTCATAATCTCTATAATGATTAAAAGTTTATCTGTAGCAACAAGTTAGTTAGTGTGGTAGAACTGGTACAATGATAAAAATGACCCGCGGCTCGGTAGAAAAACGACCCAATGGGTCGATATTAAATTGTTAGCTTCCAAGGAGTAACATGCAACCAATTTGGATTGACAAGATAGAAGTTGCTAGACGACAGATTACTGAAGCAGTGACTCTGTTTTTTGAGTTACGTGATTTTGTAGTGATTCATACTGTTATTGCATCTGCTCATCAGGTGTTAATTGATGTGGGCAAAGAGCAAGGAATAGTAAGTGTAGTCAAGAACCCAAAAGGCATGACGAGAGAGGAATTCAGGAAGCATGTAAGAACTGTCAATGAACCTTATAATTTTTTCAAACATGCAGATAAAGATCCTGAAGGAAAGATAAATATCGCTCCAATTGAGAGATTTACATCTGATTTCATGCTTGATGCAATACTAATGCTTCAATATATTTCGGGTGAAATTCCTCTCGAAGCAAAGGTCTTCTGGAGTTGGTTTGTCAGTACATACCCAGATGAGTTCAGCGATTGTCCTGAAGATGGAGCCCTTAAGCACCTGATGTCTTTAGGGCTAAATGAGTGGGATTTTCCTACAATCAGGCAGTTTCTCACATTTGGTGAAATCATGCAGGAAGCTAACAAGTAAATCCAGGTGACGCCTAGGGCGCACCTGATTTAGGCGTTATGTAACTCAATTTTAAGGTGTATCAATGAATGTAATTGTACCTGCAAGTGAAAGAGTATTTAGGCTGTATCATTCACATTGCATTTCCCCTGATTTAGATACTTTATTCAATTTATTAAATGCAATTCATAGCCTTAATGACAAGTTAACAAAAGCTAAACTGTTTAATTTCTTTGATATGGATGAATTTATTGCACTGAAAGCACTGCGCAATGTATTTCATCATCAAAAGGAGTTGTTAAATGAGTTGAGACTAATTCCAGTACAAGAGTTACCACCGATTACAACTGATTTATTGTACTTGTGTTTGGTTCCATCAGAATTGGTAGATAAGTCCATTGAAACTATCCCCAAAAAATATCGAGTCAGCGAAGAACCTATTATTAGATCTACTTTGAGGTGGTATGGTGAAGTTGTTAATATAAATCCATGTGTTTTCAATTTTATGGTAAAGCTTTATGAAGCAATATCTAAAACTGAAATTGAATTAACTGGTGATGAATACTTGGATTTTGATAACTCCTATAAATTTGAAGCTGATAATGGGCATTCGCACTTTATAACTGGTGTTATCAGTTGCCACGCTGGCAGTGTAAATGTCGTATTAGAAAAGGCGTTTGCCAACGTTACATAACAAGGCCTTAAAGTAGAATTCGTATTTGTTGGCTCGGTTTCGTTTCGCTTTAGATTTTGTCAACTATTACACAGTGCTTAGGGCGAGTTATTTAACGCAAGTGAAATTTGGAGTTTCGATTGAATAAAAATATAGAAAAAAAGATCTATCAAATTCGAGAGATTCTAGCTCGATTTGAAAAGGCTGACTTTCATAGCATGACTAGCTTTTATTTTTCATCAGGCTTTCCTGCTGGCTGCTGTGGAGATGCTACTGATTTACTTGGCATATATTTATTGAAGCATCACAGTCTAGAAAGTGACTATGTTTGTGGGCATGGGTTAGGGGATAACTCAAACCAGACACATGCATGGCTAGTATGCCAAGATTACATTATTGATATTACAGCTGATCAGTTTAACGATGATGGCTATGAGCTACCTTCTGTCATCATTGAAAAACAAAGTCCATTTCATGAACTATTTTATGAACTTACCAGTCGCCCAATAAGTGTTGAATATCTCAAAGGTACTGGTATTCCAAGTGTATTGGCAAAAGTAATGTCAGTAATGCAAGCACGGGAAAATGAACTATAAAGGAACTTGGTGGTGCGTCTTGCAATGAGCATGATAAAGATGCTCAGCGTCCGCTTCTGGCACAGAGCAGACCGCCGGTAATTTTTGATTGATGCAATTAACAGTTGTAACTGGCCAAGAGTCGGGGTTCTTTACGTAATGAAAAATAAAGATGCGCTGTCGCTCCTCTGGCAAGCATCGGCCTAAATAAACTCTACCTCGAAGTAAACCCGATTAGCTTTCGTATAACAGATAGGCAAATTACCACTTCAAATCACTTACTGTAATAGATGTTTTCAAGCGATTTCTCGTTGTTTAAGAAATTTACCTAATAAAAAACATAATTATTTTTAGAGTGTAATTTAGTTAATAAATCTCAATTTAAGTGCCATATTTCATTATAAATCAACAAGTTCTCAACGCGCCGTGAATTCTCTATTTAAGTGGCACTGATCATAAAATTTTCGAAAAATAAGATTTTTACTGCGAAACAATTGATAACCATTATTGTTTAGATTAATATGCAGCTACTAAATGAAATTGAGAGTAGTTTTTATTCATGTATGTTTGTCTTTGTCACGGTGTGACCGATAAAAAAATTGAGCAAACAATTGACGATGGTGCAACCACCATGCGTGAATTAACTAAAGAGCTTAAAGTAGGCAGCCAATGCGGTAAGTGTTGTTGTTGTACTAAAAAGATCCTAAATCGCAAACTTATTGAGATTGCAGATATTACCGATCAAGTCGCTTAATTCGTTATTAAAAAATTCAAATACAAAAAAAGCAGCTTTATAAAGCTGCTTTTTTATGACCTAAATTTAGCTTACAGCTGAGACTGTAAGTAATTTTCAAGCCCCGTGTTTTGAATAAGTAATTGCTGGGTTTCTAGCCAGTCAATTTGTTCTTCCTGCTCGTTCAAAATATTATCAAGTGCTTCACGGCTAATATAATCTTTTTTGTTTTCAGCTAATTTAATGGCACTGCGCAAATCATCAATTGTATCGAGCTCAAAGCTCATATTTGCGGCAATCATTTCTTCGCTGTTTTCGCCAATGCGTAAACGGCCTAAGTCTTGTAAGTTAGGTAAGCCTTCTAAAAATAAAATACGCTCGATTAAACGGTCGGCATTTTTCATTTTTTGAATTGAAACTTTGTAGTCTGCTTTATCAAGCTGGCTAAAACCAAAATCTTTAAACATACGAGCATGCAAAAAGTATTGATTAATACCTACAAGCTCATTAGCGAGTACTTTGTTTAAAGCTGCTATAACGTCTTTATCGCCTTTCATACTTTATGCTCCTTACTCGCCCATTTGTGCTTGATGGTAGTTTTGTGTGCCAATTTTATCAATTAGACCAAGTTGTTGCTCTAACCAATAAACGTGATCTTCTTCGGTATCAAATAATAGCTTTTCTAATACTTCGCGCGACTGATAATCTTGTTGTTCTTCACAAATAGCAATTACCTCTTTAACACATGCCACTACTTCAAGCTCTAGTGTTAAGTCGTTCTGCATCATGCTTTTTACATCGTTACCAATTAAAAGGTCACGGCGTTTAGTCATGTTAGGCACGCCTTCTAAAAACAAGATGCGTTTGATTAACCAATCTGCGTGATCTTTTTCTTCTTCCATTTCATGGTTAAGGCGCACATATAATTTATCTAAACCCCAGTCATCATACATTCGTGAATGAATAAAATACTGGTCAATTGCTGCTAACTCATTGGCTAGCAAAGTATTAAATGCATCGATTACTTTTTGATTACCTTTCATGATAAATCACCTTAACTATTTTAATTGTGCACAGTGTAGTTAAATCTACGTATTTTGCAAGTTTTTCTATAAAAATCATTGATTTATAATTGGTTTTGATTCTTATTTAAGTTTGCGTTATTGCTTGGTTTGTGTACAGTTTTGTATTTTTATTTAAAGGGTAATGCTATACCCACTTGTGCCGTTTGCACCATAAATAAACACCACTGAGTATAAAAAAAGCTAACGACAGTGATATTAAAAGCCATAAAAATTTTACAATTGGCCCTGCAAATGCGCCAGTATGAAACACATATTTAAAGTTCCATACATGGGTAACTGCATTTGCTTTACTGGCATCATACGCGCTAAGCACGTTAGCGTTATATGGGTTTACCCACACCCAGCTATAAGCGTGGCTTTCTCCTGGGTTTTGTAGGCGTAAAGCGATTGGGTCATCGTGTTTTTTAGGTAAGTAAATACGATACAAAATACCCTCAGGAAATACATCAAGGGCGTTATTTATTGCTTGGTCGTAGTTAGTAATTACTGCTGGTTTTGCTATCACTGTGGGCGCTTTAGGCCTATTTTGTACGTGAGAAAATGCCGCGGTTTCTACTAATGTTTTGGTCGCACTTTTCCAATTAAAGGTGATACCGGTAAAGGCAATAAGCATTAGCGGTAATAAAACATAAACACCAATCACGGTGTGTAGCTGATACATAAGTACTTTAAATTTGGCTTTAGGTTTAATCGCCAGTCGTTTTAGGCGGTTTTTAGGCTTAACCCATAAATAAAAACCCACTAACACATTTATTATTAATAATAGGGCGCATACAGAGACCACGTTTTTTAGTGGTTTTTCACCAGAGACTGTTTCAAATAATAGCCAGCGATGCAAAGCAAGGGTAAAACCATACAGCGTGTCTTTTGTTTCGTATTGAAAAATTACTTTGCCCGTATACGGGTTTACACTGGCGTTACTGCCATCACCTAATCTAAATTGCCAGCTGGCATTAGGGTTACTGAGAGGCATAAAGCGGGTGATTTTTTTATCTGTTTGCTGCTGTACTTCACGGATTAATTCACCGTGACTAAGCGCTTTGGTTTGTGGTTCTACTTGCCATTTTTCGGGTTGAACATAATATTGTATGTCATTTGCATAGAGTAAAATGGCGCCGCTAATACTAAGTATTAATAAAAAAAGGCCACTTAGTAAGGCAAGGTATAAGTGTATTCTACGTAACCAGATTTTCAAAAGTAATCTCTATAATAAGCAGTTACAGTGATTGTAAGTGATAGAATAGGTGTTTATCAATTTATAAAATGCAGCTCTAAATATAAACGTGCTCTTGTGAACAAAACTCCGAAAGCGAACTCTGCGGCAAGTTTTATACATTTAACTAAGTTTGAGAATAATTAATGGCATAAGGTAGGTAAAAGTTCGTATAAATAGTGCTTTAATTTTATGATAATGGCATAAGTATCAGTCAAAGATTAAAATATATGCTATTTACATTTTTGCTTATTATTACGTGTAAATTTTGATTGCAACTTATTGATGTTTAAACTGTAATTATACGGCGTATTTTATTCGCTTTGTGGGTTAAAACTTGCGTCTTTTAGGTTTTAGTGCATTAATATAGGTAATAAATAATACAATAACAATTATTGGACGTATAGCATGGTTGAAGGAAGAAAGTATGGGCTGCTAAATAGCGCAGCTCAATCTGTGCGCAGTAAACTGATCGTTACTTTTTTATTAATTGCTATTGTTCCACTTTGCTTACTGACTTGGTTTAGCTTACAGCATGTTAATGATACGCTGCGAAAAAATGCTAATACCGAGCTGCATGAATTAAGCTCTATCGCCTCAGAGTTTGCTAATTTATGGTTTGATGATCACCTTACTGATTTATATACCTTTAAAAATCAGCTTTCTAACTTCCCACTTGAGCAAAGCAAATTAATAAATCATTTTGTTAATCAATATGACTTTGTAAATAGTATAGAAATTATAGCTGCATCGGCACTTAAGCAGCCCATTATCTCGACTTACGGGCAGATAAACAAAGGTGAGCTTAGTACGCTTATTAATTCGGTTAATACCTCAACACCAGCCGCTTTTGGCTCTGTTATGTTTAATGGCAAACAGTTTAATATTGTGGCTATGCCTTTGCTTAATTCGGCGCAGCAACTAGAGGGTGTGATTCTCACAGAAGTAAATATTAATGGCCTTTTAAAAAGTTTAAACACCATTCACAACATGCACAACGAAGTGAGTTTTTTTGTACTACATAATAATAAAATAGAGCGCTCTTCAGTAACAAATGCAGATGAGGCGCCTGTTTTTTCGCAAACGGCCCTCACCAGTAAGCAAGTGTTTGATTATGTCAGTGCAAACGGCACGACATACCATGCATATATTAGTGATTTAAATTTTTTAGGTGTGCAAGGGTGGCAACTTTTAGCAGCAAAACCATTGCAAATTATGCTCAAAGACTCCGCTTATTATAAGCAGCTGGCTATTTTTACAAATGCAGTCTCTTTACTTCTTATTTTATGCGCTGCATGGTGGTTTAGTCGGCGCTTATCTAAACCTTTAATTCAGCTCACCTCAGTAATGACTAAAATTACCGATGGCGAGAAAGTAACTGTACCGACCTTAACTGATAGCCATGAGTTAAATAGGTTATCAGTCGATCTTCAAAAAATGGTGGCAGTGAAAGAAGAGCAGCAGAGTATACTGCAAAAGCAACGTTCAGCTTTGCAAACCGCGTTTAAACAATTAGATGAGCAAAAAAGTGCCCTTGATGAACATGCCATTGTTGCAGTAACCGATTTAGCGGGCACTATTACTTTTGTCAATAAGAAGTTTTGTGAAATAAGCGGTTATGAAGAACATGAGCTTATTGGCCAAAACCACCGCTTACTAAACTCAGGCAGGCACGACAAAGGTTTTTTTAAAAGCATGTATAAAACCCTTAAACGGGGTGAAGTATGGAACGGCCAAATATGTAATAAAGCAAAACATGGCGGTTTTTATTGGGTAGACACAACGATAGCGCCATTTTTTGATGAGCACGGTAAACCGCAAAGCTATATAGCTATTCGTACCGATGTCACGCCACTAAAACTACAAGAACTTGAACTTGAGCAGCACAAAACGCAGCTGCAACTTGTAATAGATACTACCGCAGTAGGAATATGGGATTGGTTTATAGATACCAGCAAAGTGACGTTTAATAATCGCTGGGCAGAAATAATAGGCTATAAGCTCAGTGAGCTAGAGCCAACAACAATTGATACTTGGTATAAGTATGCACACCCTGATGATTTAGTTATTTCAGAGCAAAAATTAAAAGCGCATTTTAACGGTGATACAGACTACTATGTCAGCGAAGCGCGGATGAAACACAAAGATGGCCACTGGGTTTGGGTGCTTGATACTGCAAAAGTAGTCGACTGGAACTTAGATGGCTCGCCTCGTCGTATGATTGGCACACATTTAGATATTACCGAGCGCAAGCAAATTGAATCTGAACTACAGCATAGCCGCGATCGCTTTGCATCTTTGGTGGCAAATATTCCAGGGGTTATTTATCGATGTAAGTTCGATAAAGCCTGGACTATGTTGTATATGAGTGACCAAGTAAAAGACATAACAGGCTATACGCCTGATGACTTTATTAATAATAAAACACTAAGCTTTGCCGCTATTATTCACGATGGCGATCAAGATGTTGAGCTGCAAGTAAGTACCTGTATTGCACAAAAGCTGCCTTGGTCTATTGAATACAGAGTAAAAAGAAATGATGGCAGTATTCGTTGGGTGCACGAAAAAGGCCAAGCAATTTATGGCGATGACAACGAAGTTCTTTATTTAGATGGCTTTATTTTAGACATTACTGAGCGCCATAATACTCAAGTAGAAATTACCCGCCAACAAAACCTGCTTGAGGCAATGAGTAAACAAGGCCAAATTGGCGCATGGGAAATAAACCTTGAAAACCAAACCATGTATTGGTCAGACGAAGTAAAAGTAATACACGAAGTTCCCGACGGGTTTGAGCCTAGCATTGATACTGCCATTAACTTTTATAAGCCAGGAGAGCACCGCGATAAAATTAGCACGTTGTTTGAATGTGCGGTGACTTTAGGCGAAAGCTGGAGTGTTGAGCTGATAATTTTAACTTATACCGGTAAAGAGCGCTGGGTTAAGTCGATGGGGCAGGCGGAATTTAAAGACGGCAAATGTGTGCGTGTATTTGGCTCTTTTCAAAGTATTGATGCACATAAACGCCTAGAGTTAGAAAGCGAAAAAGCAAACGCCTATAACAAAAATTTAGCGTCATTAACGGTTTCGCCTGAGGTACAAAATAGCGACGTTGCGCAAGTTAAAAAGCTGACGATAAAGTCGATGGTAGAGGTATTAAATGTTGAGCGTGCCTCTATTTGGATATTTAACAAACAGTGCGACGAAATGGCGTGCCATGGTTTATATACTCGACAAGATGGATTTGTAGATTTTGACGGCGTTCTTAAAAAGGTTGATTTTCCAAGTTACTATGAGGCTATTTTTGAGCAAAACCTAGTGGCAATTGAAGATGTATATACGCATAAGGCAACCATTGAATTTACGCAAAGTTATACTCAACCATTAAATATTCAGTCGATGCTGGATGCGGTTATTTCGACAGGCGATGGAAATTTAGGTATTTTATGCGCAGAAACTGTAGGGGCTAAGCACACTTGGACGCAAAGTGAAGAAACCTATTTGCGCTCTTTGGCTACGTTAGTCGGTAGCACCTTGGTCTCGCAAAAGCGTAAAGAAACCGCTGAAAAGCTAAAGGTTGCTTTAGTGCAAGCACAAGATGCTGCTGTAGCAAAAAGCCAGTTTTTAGCAACCATGAGCCACGAAATTCGCACGCCGATGAACGGCGTATTAGGCATGTTAGAGCTGGTAGAATTAGAGCCATTAAGTAAACCAATAGAAAAAAAGGTCGCTATTGCTAAAAGCAGTGCTCATTCTTTACTTGGCGTTATTAACGATATTTTAGATTTTTCAAAGGCGGAAGCAGGCAAAGTTGAGCTTGAGCATATACATTTTAATGCGCGCGACTTAATTGGCGAAATAGCCGAGGCACAGGCCTTTACCGCACAAGAAAAAGGCATTGAGATTATTTTAGATTTAGTCTCCTTGGAGCCTTCACATTTAATGGGCGACCCCGGGCGTATACGCCAAGTGGTAACCAACTTAATTAGTAATGCAGTTAAATTTACCAGTCAGGGTGAAGTGGTGGTGAGCGCATCTATAGAAAAAACCGACCAAGACCTACTGCTAAATATAAAAGTAAAAGACTCAGGGATAGGCATAACCGAAGCAAAACAACAGCAATTATTTACCCCTTTTTCGCAAGTGGATGCATCTACCACGCGAGAATACGGAGGCACGGGGCTGGGGCTCGCTATATGTAAACAGTTATGTGAGCTAATGAATGGTAAAATTTCACTGGCGAGCGAACCTGACAAAGGCAGCGAATTTACTGCAACCATGCAAGTGGCTGAAGGCATCGAAAAAGAACGTACTATCCCTAATATAAATATGAGTTCGTTAAATGTACTCGTAGTTGATGATAACGAAACTAACCGCTTAGTTATCTCTCAGCAATTAGGGCATTGGGGGGCTAATGTTACGCTTGCTAGTAGTGCAAAACAGGCGCTTGAACTTTGTGCACAGCGCATAGAAAAAAATCAGGCAATGTTTGATATTGCCGTGCTAGATATGCAAATGCCAGAAATGGATGGTATGGAGCTTTGTAAATTATTAAAAGCCCATGATGATTATAAAGCCATGCCACTGGTAATGATGACCAGTATTGCAGGCATGGAAGGTGCACAGCGCTATTCAAAAATTGGTTTTCAGGCGTATTTTCCTAAGCCAGTTACAACCGCTGATTTAATATCTGCGTTATCGGTTATTACAAGTTCAGACAGCACTGAACCCCTTCCTCTAGTGACCCCAGGGTATATTTCGTCACTAAGAAAAGAAAAATCAGACACACCTGCAAAAATTTTATTAGTTGAGGATAACCCTGTTAATCAGCATGTTTCTACACTTATGCTTAAAAAGCTAAATTGCGAAGTGATACTGGCGCAAAATGGTCAAGAAGCCATAGATACTTTAAGTGAGCATAACGAGGGGTATTTTGATTTAGTATTAATGGATTGCCAAATGCCGGTAATGGATGGCTTTGACGCCACGGCTAATATACGAGACGGTATGGCAGGGGGTGAGCACAAAGCAATAAAAATAATTGCCCTCACCGCCAATGCAATGGACTCAGATAAAGAACGTTGTATAGATGCCGGTATGGATGATTACTTAACTAAACCCATACAGCTTGATATTTTAAAAGAAAAAATAGAGCAGTACTTTTAGGATTAATAACATGAGTAAACAAATACAAATACGCGATGCTAAAAAAAGCGACGCGCCAACCATTTTACAGTTTATTACCGAACTGGCTATTTACGAAAAAGAACCCGATGCAGTAAAAACAGATGAGCAGGCAATTATAAAAACATTGTTTAGTGAGGGGGCAACAGCACATAGTGTTATTTGCCTTGAAAATGATGAGCCTATTGGCTTTGCGGTGTATTTTTATAATTACTCTACTTGGCTGGGTAAAAATGGCTTATATTTGGAAGATTTATACGTAAGCCCTGATAGCCGAGGCAATGGTGCTGGTAAATTAATAATGAAGCACCTGGCTAATAAAGCCATAACAAATGACTGTGGACGTTTTGAGTGGGTAGTACTGGATTGGAATAAACCCGCTATAGATTTTTATAATAGCATAGGGGCAAAAGCCCAAAACGAATGGATAATCTACCGCTTAGCAGGCCAAGACTTACTCGATTTTGCAGAGCAGTAGTTATACTAAGTCGCTTAATTAAGTGGGTTAGTATGATACTTTTAAAATAAGTTGAGTGCCGAAAACGGCCAGTGTCTGCTTTAAAAATTGTTATGCTGAGTTACGTTTTATTGCGGATTGGTATCAGACCCTACATGAATAATCAGTATTGGCAAAGAGCACGGCAAAGCCGCGATGCACGATTTGATGGCTTATTTTACGTTGCGGTAAAAAGCACCGGCATTTATTGTCGGCCAATCTGCCCCGCGCCCACCGCCCACGAAAAAAATGTGGTGTATTATCAATATGCGCACAACGCAGCACAAGCTGGTTTTAGGCCATGTATACGTTGCAGACCCGATAGTGCTCCGGGCAGCGCTGCTTGGCAGGGGGTAAAAACGACCGCACTTAGAGCTAAGCAGTTAATTGATTTAGGAGATACCTGTAATTGCGAAATGCTAGCTACTCGTCTGGGTATTACCAGTCGTTATTTGCGGCGCATATTTAATCAGCACTTTGGTATGTCTGTTACTCAGTACCGGTTATTTAATCAGTGCCATTTTGCTAAAAAGCTCATTCAAGAGACCACATTGCCCATAACCGATATTGCATTTGCTGCTGGTTTTAAAAGTGTGCGTCGTTTTAACGATGCTTTTTTACAACAATTAAATATACCCCCATCAAAGCTCAGAAAATCAAAAAAAGAGGCAACCCCTGTGATTGTATTAACTCTCCCTTTTAGACCGCCTTACAATTGGCAAGCTTTGCATAGCTTTTTGTCAAAGCGGCTAATAGAGCCTATGGAGTGGATAACCCCAACCAGTTACGGGCGAACGTTTAAGCTAAAAGGGGCGGTAGGTTATTTTAATGCGCACTTTGAGGTACAAAATAACCATTTCAAAGTTGAAATAGTAATAAATAATACCGAGCACTTACAAAAAGTAATTAATAATATACGCCGTGTACTGGATGTAGATGCCGACATAAACCATATTGAAAGCCACTTAAAAAACAGTATTAATGATGCGTTTACATTAAGCAAAGGGCTACGCTTACCTGGGATTTGGTCAAGTTTTGAAGCAGGGGTTAGGGCTGTATTGGGCCAACAAGTTAGCGTGGGGGCAGCGCACACTTTAGTAACAACGCTGGTCACAGAGCGCGGCGACAAACTCGCTGATAAAGTGTATTTTCCACAGCCGGAGGATTTAGCTACATGCGACTTTGAATTTTTTAAAATGCCACAAGCGCGTAAAAATGCTTTAAAAAATTTAGCGCAGTATTGCGCAGATAACCCGAATAATAGCCTTTTAGGTAATTGGCTCGATATAAAAGGCATAGGCCCTTGGACAGTTAACTACGCAAAACTGCGCGGGCAAAGTAACCCAGATATACTATTAGCCGGTGATCTAGGGGTAAAAAAAGCGTTACTAAGTGCTAAGCAGTTTAACCCAGAGCTGAGCGCACCATTTCGCTCGTACTTAACATTTCAACTATGGCAGCAACTTTCATGATTATACAGACCGCTATTTCAAGCCCAATTGACGATATTATTATTCAAGCGACTGAACACGGGGTGAGCTATGTTGGGTTTTTCCCAAAAACACATTACAGCCATACACCCGTTGAGCAAGTAACAAATGGTGCGGTTTTAATCTGCGTAAAACAATTAAACGAATACTTTAATGGCCAGCGCAAAACCTTTAATGTGCCATTAGATACACAAGGAACGCCTTTTCAAAATGGTGTGTGGCAAGCACTGCTCAGCGTCCCTTTTGGCAAAACCATGACCTACGGCGATATAGCTAAACAATTAAATAATCCTAATGCGGTCAGAGCAGTAGGGGCTGCAAATGGTAAAAACCCCATTAGTATTATTGTGCCGTGTCATCGAATTATTGGTGCAAACTCAAAGCTTACAGGGTATGCCGGTGGCCTTGAGAGAAAAAGTTGGCTACTAAAGCATGAAGGAATAATTTAATAGTTACAGAACTGGCAGCTTTATTATTACACGCTACAATTTACATTATTTACTAATAAAAATTATTATGAGTATCAGCGGCTTAAATTATTTATTTATAATTGGTATGATGTTTTCTTCTGCAGTGTTTGCTAACCCTCAAACGCTTATATTTTGCTACGAAGATAAAGATGTAGCACCTATGTTTTTAGGTGTTGGGCAAGAAGTCCCTATAGATAACCCTGGCGCTTCAATTGAAATTTTAAAGCAATTGGATGCGGAGATACAAAATGTGGTCATTTCATTTGTTAGAAAACCATGGCGCAGATGCCTAAACGATTTAGAACTCAACCGAGCTAATGCCGTTATTGCCAGTTATCTTGCTGGGCGTGAACGTTTTGCTGTGTACCCTACAAACGAAAAAGGGGTATTACTAGAAAAATTTGCAGTGAGTCGTTTTAGTAGCTGCTTAATAGGGCGGGGTCGTTTTCATAAACAATGGAAAACGCGTGAAGTATTTCAAAATAAAGCATTCACTATCGCCATTCCTAATGGCTATGGCTTGAACAGCGCACTAAAAGAAGAGCCTTTTTACATCCATAATACGTTTTCAAAAGACAAAGCATTTGAATTACTTGATAAAGGAGTTGTACAGGCTAGTGTTGATTTATGCCAAGTAGATGATTTAAAAGTTTCGAGCTATCAACATAAAGGGAGCGATGTAAAACCCCTTTACCCACCTTATGAAACAACCGACGGTTATTTAATTTTTTCAAAGCAGTTTTACCAGCAAAATAGCCAGCTTAGTAAAGAAATATGGCAATGGTTAGCGCGCTTTGACAGTGCTCCAATTTATATAAAATATCTACAAACTGTTGAGTAATAAGAAAATCAAAGCGCTTATTAACTAAAATAGAGATATGAAATTGGTATTAATCGCATATTAAGGTAGCATAAGCGCACTTTTTATCTTAAGGCACGGCAATGGCTCAATTATACTTTTACTACTCTGCGATGAATGCGGGTAAATCTACCACCTTATTACAATCGGCGTTTAACTATCGTGAGCGCGGTATGGAGCCAGTTATTTTAACGGCTGCAATTGATAACCGCTCTGGTGTAGGAAAAGTATCATCTCGTATTGGTCTGCAAGCTGAAGCACATATATTTGATGAATCCAACAATGTATTTGATTTGATCCAAACCCTTCAAAACGAAAAAAAACGCCACTGTGTATTGGTCGACGAATGCCAGTTTTTGTCAAAAGAGCAGGTGATGCAGTTAACCGATGTAGTGGATGAATTAGGTATTCCGGTATTGTGTTACGGCCTTAGGAGCGACTTTAGAGGTGAGTTATTTATTGGCTCACAGTATTTATTAGCATGGGCCGATAAATTAGTTGAGCTTAAAACGGTGTGTCATTGCGGGCGCAAAGCAAATCATGTGCTGCGTACAGATGAAAATGGCAATGCGATTGCCGATGGTAACCAAGTAGAAATTGGCGGCAACGACCGATACGTTTCGGTGTGCCGCAAACATTATAAAGCAGAATTAAATATGGGCCGTTAAAGTATTTAAAAATGTATCAATATCTTCGCGCGTAATATCTAAATGCGTGACTAGCCTAAGCTGCTTGCTTGGGCTAATTAATATACCTTGCTGTTTAAGCGCTTGTGCAAGTTCTTCAATATTAATACTACTACTGTACGTTGCATACACCATATTAGTGGTGTTGCTCATATCTACAGTAAAACCGCTTAATTCATTTAACTTTTGAGCTAAATAACGTGCATTAGCGTGATCTTCTTGCAAGCGATTTACATTGTGCTCAAGTGCGAATTGCCCTGCCCCTGCAAGCATTCCTGCTTGGCGCATGCCACCACCGAGTACTTTTCTCCAGCGCCTAGCTTTATCAATCAATGCTTGTGAGCCTAATAATAACGAGCCGACTGGCGCACCTAAGCCCTTAGATAAGCAAATTGAGACAGAGTCAAAGTGCTTTGTAATTGTAGTTATATCAACATTTAGCTCAACGGCTGCATTAAACGCACGCGCGCCATCTAAATGTAGTGCTAAATTATGTGTATTAACAAAGTCGCGAGCTTGGGCTAAGTACTCAAGCGGGAGCACTTTTCCACCAATGGTGTTTTCAAGGCTAAGCAACCGAGTTTTAGCAAAGTGGCAATCATCGGGTTTTATTGCCGCAGCAATTTTACTAAAAGGGAGAGTCCCATCAGCTTCGTTTTCGATAGGTTGTGGTTGAACAGACCCTAAAACGGCTGCGCCACCGCCTTCAAACTTATAATTATGGGCATTTTGCCCACAGATATATTCATCTCCACGTTCGCAATGTGCCATTAACGCCAGTAAATTAGCTTGTGTGCCAGAGCTGCAATAAAGCGCAGCATCAAAGTTAAAACGCTTACACGCGTATGCTTCTAATTGGTTTACGCTAGGATCATCCCCGTACACATCATCGCCTACTGGCGAGTTGTACATTACTTCGCGCATAGCTATTGACGGTTTAGTAACTGTGTCTGAGCGAAAATCTATCATTATTGTTATTCCTTTATTAGGGCCTTGTTTTTTTATGGGTTTACACAAGTTCTTCAAAAATGTGTTCGCGGGTGGCTTTATCAAAATAACTCCACGCAATAAAACGACTTACTTTTTGCCCTTGTGCCATATTTATAATTTTATATTCAGCAATAGGGAGGGTGCTTAGTTTTTTTTCTAAGGTAGTAAGAGTTTCTTTTTTTGAAACAAGCGATGTAAACCATATAACTTGCTCTGCAAACAACTCGCTTTCGGTGATCATATTACTGATAAACTGGGCTTCACCCCCTTCGCACCATAGCTCATTATTTTGCCCGCTAAAATTAAGGGTGTTTTTAGGTGATTTTCCTAAGTTTTTCCATTTTCGCTCAGTGCCTTTGTTAGCCTCGTCCGCGCTTGCGTGAAACGGAGGGTTACATAGAGTTACGTGAAATAAATCTTTTTGATTAATAATACCCTTAAAAATAGAAGATGCATTTTTTTGATGCTTTAGAGTGATTTTCAAGCTATTAAACTGGGTAATTTGCTTTGCTATTTTTATTGAGTTTGCATCTATATCACTCCCAGTAAAGTGCCAGTTGTATTCGTGAGTCCCTGTGAGTGGGTAAACCAAATTAGCACCGGTACCAATATCAAGTGCTTTAATTTGACGCCCTATCGGTATTTTTTTTTGATTATCTACGCTTAATAAATCGGCCAAGTAATGTATGTAATCTACTCGCCCTGGAATAGGGGGGCATAAGTTTTGATCCGGTATATCCCAAAACTCAATATTATAGTGCGCTTTTAACAGAGCTTGATTCAGTGTTTTAACGGCTTTGTTATTGCTAAAATCTATACTTTTATTGCCCGCGGGTGTTACCACTATAAAAGGTGCTAACGCATTATGTTTTTCGCATAATAAGTCTAAATTGTAACCATTTAAGTGCTGATTGCGAGGATGTAACTTGTTGCTGTTTGATTTTGATTTCATAGCTTAAATTTAGCAATTAAATAATGATGCAAGTGTATCAAATGCTTAGATCAAAAGTGTAACCATTTACTTTAGAATTAGTACCGTAACTGGTAGGATGAGTGTGTAAAAATAATTAAGGAAAATTTGTGGCCATCACTCAGCAATCACATTTTGTTCAACTAGCCGATCAGCAAACTTTGCATTTACGCCGTATCGCGAACGTTAATAAAGCAGGCCCGGTAGTGTTTTTAATGCATGGAGCAGTAGAAAACGGCAAAATTTTTTATACTCACAGTAATAAAGGTTTAGCGCCTTTTTTGGCGGATCAAGGATATTGTTGTTATGTAGCAGATCTGCGGGGGCGTGGAGAAAGTAAGCCGCTCATAACTCGCCATTCAAAATATGGCCAAACAGAGGCCATAGTTGAAGACATCCCTGCTTTTATTAATCATATTGAACAACTCGAAGGTCAAAAGCCCGATTATTGGGTCGCTCACTCATGGGGTGGGGTGTTAATGAACAGCGTGTTTGCGCGCTTTCCTGAGTATTTAAAAGAGGTTAAAGCGTGTGCTTATTTTGGCTCTAAACGTTCTTTATTTAACAATCATCCTAAAAAGTTACTACAAGCAAATGTAATTTGGTACTTTATGGCGCCGATATTGGCTAAAAAGCACGGTTATTTAAACGCCAAAGGCTATAAGTGGGGCAGCGATAACGAATCGCAAAAGTCGCATTATCAAAGTATGCAGTGGGCTAAAAAAAGGCCATGGGTTGATAGCGATGATGGCTTTGACTACGCAAGCGCGTTAGCTAAGCTGCATGTACCCCCTACACTTCATGTTGGTGCAGTAAACGACAAAGCTCTCGCACAGCCGATTGATATTAAAAAGTTTATAGCCGAGTCCGGACCTGGCAAACAAACCTTAAAAATTTATGGTAAGCGCCATGGTCATAGTGTCGATTATGATCATATTAATATGCTTACACATCCGCAGGCACGGGATGAGCAATTTAAAGATGTGGTTGACTGGTTTAATGAGCACAGTTAAGCCATTAGGTTTATTCAAATTGTTTTAACAGCGGAATTTTATAGCGCTCCCAATGCGCAAGTGCCTGTGTATTAATTGGCTGCCTAATGGCTTGTTTGCTTAGTGTGCTAACCGCAGCCTTGCGCTTATAAAATGCTAAGCATTGCGGCTCATACTCACACCCTAAAAACGAAAATAAAGCACTTAGCTGCGCCTTAGGCTCAACAACGAGTTGCTCATAATGAATATCGTATAGCGGTAATAAGGGCAGACTGTACCAATGATCCATTAATTTTCCATACAACGCATGGTAAAGTTTGAATTCTTTTAAATCACAAAAGTACGGCTCATTTTCGGCAAAGTAGTTACTGAACACCGAAAAAGCTGTGGCGTTAAAATTCCTACTTAAATTAATAAATTTAGCATTAGGGAACAGTAAGTAAATTAAGCCCAAAGACTGATAGTTACTCGGTAGCTTATTAATAATGAAAGGGCGTACAGGCTGTGCTTTTTTTAACTCTTCAATATAAATGTTGCGAGCTTTTGCTATTAAATCGCTACTAAGTCCGCTTAAACATTGCGGGTATGGAGTTTGTGTTTGCTGCTCTATAAACCCCACTACTTGATTACCAATACTCGTGTTTTCACCTAGCGTAGTAAATTGTGAATGATTAGCCATCATTTGTTCAAGTAAGGTTGATCCGCTGCGGGGCATACCCATTATAAACACGGGTGTAATAGTGCCACTGAAAGTGTGATCGGCAGATGCAATTAGCTGTTGCGTATTGTGCCCTATAATTTGTTCATAAAAAGGCACTAAGTCACTGGTTTTAAAGTGAGTAAGTTTTTTTTGAAGTTTGTTGGCAAGCACATAGTAGTTAAATGCTTGTGCTGTATCATCTAGTTTGTCATAGCTTTTACCTAACGCGTAGTAACACACCATTTTTAAACGCACGTTATTAGTTTGCGTTAAAAAATGGTGTAGGTTGCTCACATAATTATGTTCTTTATTAAATCGGCCTAGCTGTACTAATTCAAATAAAATATAGGCAGTTACGGGATATAACCCCATGCTTAGTGCATGCGCAAATGTGGTGTGTGCTTTGTCTAACTCGCCGTAGCTTAAATAATGCTGAGCTAAATAATAATGAGGCTCAGGGTTATGGCTTGCGAGGCTTTTAGCATATTCGAGTACTTTAAGCGCATCATCAGGGGAGTGCACGCTATTAAATGCATCGGCAAGCGCATGTAAAGGCTCCAGCATGTGAGGCAAACGTTCGCATGCTTTTTGTAATAAGTATACTGCTGCATCATAGCGCTCTAACCTAAGTGCTATCCTGCCTAAACCAAATAAAGCTTCACCGCTTTGCGGGTTACTATTTAAAATTGCTTTAAAATGAAACTCGGCTTCTTTGAGTTTGTTTTCGTGTAGTAGTTGGTTGGCTTTTTTAATTAGCATGACGCGGCATTATTGTTTTTTTAATTAATATAAAATAAAAAAGGCGAAATGTCTTACCATTTCGCCTTGGTTTATCATGAAAAAATATTAGAAAGTATAGGTTGCTTTCGCGTAGTAGAAGCCACCGTTAATACCGTATGGAGATGTTTCGTAGTATTGGCCACCCCAGTTATTGTTAGGGATACCCGTACGGTCTTCAAAATCAAGTTTTTCAGCGTCTTGGTCAAAGATGTTTTGTGCACCTACCGAGAAACTAATAGACTCATTTAGGAAGTACGTTATTTCAGCGTCAATAGTTACTGCTGCGTCAGCTGTTTTTGCTGTTGCATCGTAATCTACGTGAACACCTTGGTATTCGCCGTAGTAGTTAGCACGAGTAAATAACGAAATTGATTCCCATTGTTGTGCCCAAGTAAGCGTTGCACGGTGATTTGGTAAATCTTCTTCTAAACGCTTAACTTTAAATTCACCGGTAATGTCGCTGAACTTAGTTACTTCAGTTTCATTCCAGTTATAAGCAAGGCTAAATGTAGAGCTTCCGCCTAGCATGTCAGCTGTGTAGTTAGCAACTAAGTCAATACCTTGCGTTGTAGTATCAAAGTCATTAGTGAAAAAGCTTACTTGCGCATAGCTTTGTGCATTTGCTACACCAGCGGCTTCTAGCGTATCTTTGTCTTCTTGGCTAAGTACGATTTTTTCTGATTGGCTGATACGATCTTCTACTTCAATATTATAGTAATCAAGCGTTACAAATAAATCACCAATTGTGTATACCGCGCCTAATGTGTAGCTTTGTGATTCTTCAGGTGTTAGCTCTGTACCGCCTAGTTGCACAGCAATTGGGTTTGTAGGTGGTAATAATGCAGAATCTTGTAGCACACCGTCACTTAAGTTGGTTTGTACGTTACTAACGTTCGCTTGGCCAACAGTAGGGGCGCGGAAGCCTGTGCTTACAGAGCCACGAATATTTAAGTCTTCTGTAAGGTGGTACTGTGCCATTACTTTGTAGTTTGTTGTAGAACCAAAGCTGTCGTAATCTTCAAAACGTACCGCAAGGCCCATTAAGAACTCTTCGGTAAATGGTGCTTCTACATCAACATAGGCAGCGTAGTTACGACGTGTGTATTCGCCGGCATCAGAAGGTTTAAAACCAGGAAAACCGTTAGAGCCAATACCAAAACCTTGCTCAGTTAAAGGACCTGCAGTGAATGATGCTTCATCACCAGAAATAACAGTGAATGTTTCTTCGTGCCATTCTAAACCACCGGCAATATTTACATCGTACGCAAGGTCAAAATCAAAGCCTTTAGAAAGGTCAAAGTTAAAGTTTTTCTCTAGTTGCTCGTATTTACCCGGGCTAAAATCACGCGGGCTGTCTGCACCTAATGAGGCATTAACTGTGTCGTAAATAAAGTAGCGAGATTCGTTTAAACCAACTGTACCGCTTAAATCGTAAAATGCATCTTTAAGGAAACCACCCGTGAACATACCCTTTGTACCAATGGTTAAAGAGGTGTCGGTGATATTGCCACCAAAGTTAGGTGTAAAACCACCAGGGATCACTTCGTTAAATGCAAAACAATCAGGGTTGTTAGCAACTCCGCTAATGTAGTCTGGGTTATCAAGTACGTTATCGTCAATCGCGATAGTAGGACAGTTAGCGCTCATGTCCTCTGTTAAATCGGCAACAAGCAGAGTTTCACCGCCATCGTTTGAATAAACACCTGGGCGGGTATGCGGGTTACGGTAGTAAAAGCCACCACGTACATCACGCTCAGAGTAGTTACCAAACATATAAAATTCAGAGTCGTTTGTTAGTTCTAACCCAACGTTACCAAAAATTGAAATGTCGTCATCAACTTCAGGGGCACCCCACACTTGTGCAAGAGATGAAACGTCTGGTACACCTGCAGCGGCAAGTCCTGCGGCATCAGGGCGTTGCACTGATCGGCTTGTTGCGTCCGCTGTTTTGTATTGAAAACTTAAGTTAGCAAAGCCGTTATCGGTAAATGGTAAGCCTACGTTACCCGATATCTGTGTTGTATCACCATCGCCTTCGTAATATTGACCTTGACGAACTTCAAGCTTACCGCCTTCAGAGGCATCTTTAAGTTGGAAGTTCATTACACCTGCGATTGCATCAGAACCATATTGTGCTGCTGCGCCATCGCGTAGTACTTCTACTTGCTTAAGTGCAATGCTAGGAATAACTGAAATATCAGCGCCTTGTGCACCATCATTAATACCACCACCTAAAAATGCAATGACAGACGCGCGGTGACGACGTTTACCGTTTAAAAGAACTAATGTGCTATCTGAAGGTAGGCCACGTAAGTTAGCTGGGCGTACAAGTGATGCGGCATCACTGATTGGGTTTTGATGAACATTAAAAGAAGGAACAGAGCCTTTTAAAAGTTCAAGCATATCGGTGTTGCCAGATTTTTCTAATTCTTCACCGCCAATAATATCAATAGGAACTGGTGAATCACCAATAGAGCGGGGTGCTGAACGAGTACCCACTACGGCTATTTTTTCTACATTTTTATTAACTTTGGTTTCGCTTTCCTCTGCTGCAATAACAGAGCCTGACATAAACAAACCAGCAGTGGTTGTTGTAGCTAAGGCAAATTTAACTGCCTGATTTAGCGCATTACTTTTAAGTTTCATTCTAATTTTCCCCAGTTAGAATATATTTTGTATGTAATGTGTTAGTTAACATTACTTATTTTGTATTTTTGGACGTGTTCACATGGGGGAGTTAAAAGGCCAACCTACTTGACTTCTTAAAGCTAAAAGCCCACCTCATGTGAAGTCCTATGTACAGCCTATACATAAAAAACTTTGAGAGCAATTAATAATTAACTCTTTAATAACAAAAAGTTCAAAATAAAATAAATTTGCAACAATGGTGCAGTATGTAACTAATTTGAACTAATAAAGTGCGGTTTTGACGATTTTTGGAAGATTTAATGCGCTTTGTAGATAACTTGATGTTATCAATTTGTTTATTTTGTGGGTTTTTTGAGAGTGTTTTGGGCCTGCCATTGACGGTATTTCTCTTTGTATTCATCCCACACGCACGGGCAGCAGCTGCCTCCGCCACAGCATTCATCAGGCTTTGGTTTTTGGGGTTTGTTGTGCGCTATTACTTGTTTGTTTTGCATTATAAGGAGCTTGTAAGCACTAATTTAGTGCAAAAGAGTAAAGTATGAGGCGGATTAAGTAAATTATTCTTGTGTAAAACCGCCTATATGTGAAAATACAGACTATGCGATTATATAAAGTTATTCACCGTGCGCCTTGGCGGGTAGTTAAAATTAGTAAAAAGCGCCAACAGCTTCGCTTTCGTCGTGCAATGGTGGCGCTAAAAATTGCTCTTGCGCAAGAAAGGCAAGAAACCATAGAAATGCTCACCATTTATAGGCGTTACACGCAAGGGCAAACCAGTAAAGAAGAGTTAAAGCGTGCTAATGAGCAGTTTGTAGATATTTTAAAAGGGCTTGGCTTAGGTGTATTTGCCGTACTGCCGTTTGCCCCTATTACTATTCCATTGGTTGTAAAGCTAGGCAAAATGGTAGGTGTAGATGTATTGCCTAGCTCGTTTAACATTAATAAACCCGTTAAAGAGCTAGACGCTGAAATAGTTAAAGAGGATTTAAAACAACACACTAAAGCGCCAAATAAAGAATAAATTTGGCTAAAATTAGCTATACCTTTTAGCCGGTCTTATTGGTATGCTTTGAGCTACCATTTTTTATTATATGAGCTTTTTAATGAGTGCATTACTTCGTCATACTTCTTCTGGTATTCCCTTATCTTTTATTCTTAAAAACGAGTTAACTGACTGGCAATCACAACAACCGGCTTTTATCCAAACATGGTTAACAAATAGCGGCTTTGAAAAGCAAGGATTAGCGCTTGTGCCTGACGTGCAAACCGGCGAGCTAGGCCACGTTTATTGTTTATTACAAAACCAAGATGATTTTTGGGCCGCAGGCGAGCTTGCAAATAAATTACCGCTGGGCACGTATCAAATTCAAGGCGATGATGCCTTTACAGAGCAAGTCGCACTTGGTTTTGTGTTAGGCGGCTATGAATTTAGTGAATATAAAGAAAAGCCAACTGTCAAAGCACAATTAGCCATTGCTGATGAAGCGCTGTATCAACGTATTAAGCAACAAGCTGATGCCATTTATTTAGCGCGTGATTTAGTAAACACACCGGCAGTAGATATGATGCCGCAGCATTTATCGCAAGTAATGGAAGATTTAGCCAATAATTACAACGGCGAATTTACCCAGTGGATTGGCGATGAGCTACTTGAGCAAAATTACCCAACAATACATATGGTAGGTCGCGCGAGCGAAAACAAACCGCGTTTACTTGATTTAAAATGGGGCGCAAAAGATGCACCGCTTATAACCTTAGTCGGTAAAGGGGTATGTTTTGACTCTGGCGGGCTTGATTTAAAACCAAGCTCGGGCATGCGTAACATGAAAAAAGACATGGGCGGAGCAGCGCATGTTATTGCATTAGCACAATTAATTATGGCGGCTAACTTACCAATTAGATTGCGTGTTTTAGTGCCTGCGGTTGAAAATGCGGTATCGCGAAATGCATTTCGCCCAGGGGATGTAATTAAAACGCGTAAAGGCATTATGGTTGAAATAGACAATACCGATGCAGAAGGGCGTTTAGTGTTGTGTGATGCGCTTAGCGAAGCACAAAACGATAACCCTGAGCTAATTATTGATTTTGCGACCCTTACCGGTGCTTGCCGTGTTGCTTTAGGTACTGAGCTACCGGGCTTTTTCTCAACAGAGCGCGATGTAGCAAATGGTATTATTGATGCCGGTATGGATGTAAGTGACCCTGTATGGCAATTACCTTTATTTGATCAGTACAAAAGCTTTTTAAAGAGCGATGTAGCCGATATGGCTAACTGTGCCAGCACACCGTTTGGTGGGGCCATCACCGCAGCGCTTTATTTAAAAGAGTTTGTAGAGCCAACCACTCCATGGGTACATTTTGATGTAATGGCGTGGAATTTACGTGCTTTACCTGGGCGCCCAACAGGCGGTGAAGCGTTAGGGATTCGTGCGGTATTTAATTACTTGCAAAGCCGCTTTAAATAAACCTTGTTATACGAGGGTTATACCTCGTATAACTCAAGTGGCAGGTTATCTGGATCGGCAAAAAAGGTGAATTTTTTGCCGGTTATTTCATCCACTCTTATCTCTTCCACAGTTATATTTTGTGACTCTAAATACTGCTTTGCTTGGGCAACGTTTTTAACTTTAAATGCTAAATGCCTTAAGCCTTGCGCTTCTGGGTAGCTTGGTCTTGCAGGTGCGCCATCAAACGAAAATAACTCTATTTGGCTGCCATCAGGCATCGCTAAATCTAATTTATACGAATTACGCGCGGCCCTAAAGTGCTCGTTAATAACTTTAAGTTTAAGTATGTTGCTATAAAAGTGCTTAGAGCGAGCGTAGTCACTGCAAATAATAGCAGCATGATGAATGCCTAATAGTTCCATTTAGTGAGTCCCATATAGTTAGTTCCTTAATTTCATTGTCCTTAAAAAAAAACGCACCAAAAAGTGCGTTTATGTATAGCTTATTACATGTACTTTTAGCTTAGCTCAGCGTCTTTACAGGCTTTAACTGCGGGGGCTACAAGCTCAAGGCCTGTTAGCTCACACGGTGGTAAGGTTGCATCACTTACTTTAATCGGTGTTACACGCTCGCCCCATTTTATGTAGCTTGCTGCCCACGTTAAACCGGCGCCAAATGCAGCCGACATAATATTTGAATGTGGCTTAATTAAGCCTTGCTCTACGGCTTCACATAATGCAATAGCAATTGTAGCCGCGGAGGTATTACCGTAGTCAGCAATGTTTACCATTACTTTTTCATCAGGTACTTTTAAACGATGCTGAATTGCCTGAATAATACGTAAATTAGCTTGGTGTGGCACTAATACGTTTATGTCATCAAGGCTTAGATTGGCTTGCGTTAATACATCATCACACGCTTCGCTCATGCCTTTAACAGCACGTTTGAAAATTTCACGGCCTTCAAAGAGTAAGTCAGATGGGCCAATTGGCTCATATTTATTTAAATCACTACCAAAGTTAGTGATATGCAAAATGTCTCTGTCTTCGCTGTCGCAACCAGTTTTAGTACCAAGCAGGCCTGCAGGTGTGTCTGCGGCTTCAAGCACTACTGCGCCTGCGCCATCTCCAAATAACACTGCGCTGTCACGGCGTGCCCAGTTTACATACCAAGTCATGCGCTCGGCAGCAATAACCACGGCCTTTTTAATCATACCTGCTTGAATTTGTGCAGTAGCTGCTTGAAGGGCATATAAAAAACCAGAACACGCAGCATTGGTATCCATAGCTGCAGCGCCGGTTGCACCAATATTTTTTTGTACTAAAGACGCGGTATTGGCCACTACGGTAGAGGGTGTACATGTTGCTAAAATAACTAAATCGATATCTTTTGCGTCAACCCCTGCACAATCAATGGCATGTTTTGCAGCAACGGTTGCAAGCTCTGCGGTGCTTACATGGCTAACCCTACGAGATTTAATACCAGTACGTGTTGTGATCCATTCATCGTTGGTATCAACTATTTCGCTAATTTCATCGTTGCTAATGCTTGCTGGTGGAATGCATTTACCCCAACCTGTGATATGTGCGTAGGCCATAGTGTGTTCTCTTAAAAAGGTGGTCTGACGTGTATTGCTAATGGAGGAGTTATATCAAAAATTGCCCTTTAAGAGAAGTTATTAACCTGTTTTGTCTCTTAAAGTTTAAATTTACTGTAATTTTAAATGCCCGTTGCTGCATTTATAAATATAACCGTTCGAATTTAAAGCAAATAAAGGTATTATTAACTTAGGTCTGTACTGATAAAAGGGAAGTGTATGGGTAATAAAATTAAAGCATCGCTATTTAATCACTTAATTGAGTCTGAGCGGCAATTATTAGACCCAGAAGTACGCCAATCAAGCCATGCATTAAATGCCTTGCTTGATGATGAGTTTATTGAAATTGCAGCTAATGGCACCGTATTTGATAAGCAGCACGTACTAACCCGTTTACCTACTGAGGTTGTTCCACAGTTTTATAATCAGCACTTTAAAGGGCGAATGCTTAGCGATGATGTAGCACAAATTAGTTATCAAGCGGCTTACAGGCGCTCTGCCCGAAGTGAGTTTAATTACTCCTTACGTATGTCGCTTTGGCGCAAAAGTAATGAACAGTGGAAAATGGTATTTCATCAAGGAACGCCGTGCGCGCTTTTTACTATATCAATGGATGATTGACTGCTTTTATTAACGTATTAAATTTTATAGGTAAACCGCATCTTGTTTATGCAAACCGACCCGACCATTAGCCGCCTTTTACTGCTGCGAAGTGGTGCCATTGCCGTGCAGTTAATTGCTGTACTGAGCGTTTATTTTTTATTAGAACACCAAATAGCGTTATTGCCCTTATTAGTGGTAATTGCGATAGAGGCTATATTCCAATTAGTGAGCGTATTTGCCTATCGAAATGTAAGCCAAGCTCGCCCCGTTGGTATGTTGATGCAGCTCACTGCTGATGTCCTGTTTTTAACTATTTTGCTCTTTTTAAGTGGCGGCGCAACTAATGCGTTTGTATCGCTATTATTGTTACCTATTATGATTGCAGCTGTAACACTACGTGAAAAAGGACTCGCTTATATCGCCGTGCTTGCTATTGCCGCTTATAGCTTTTTGCTAATTAGGATGCCCGATCATAGTATGCATCAAATGAACATGAGCGGGCACTTTATAGGCATGTGGGTAAATTTTGTTTTAAGCGCAAGTGTAATCGCCCTTGTTATTGGTGCTATGAGTAGAGCATTAAAAGAGCGCGAACGTACAATTGCTAAAGCTCGCGAGCAACAATTACGTAACGAGCAACTGGTAACCTTAGATGGCGCCGCTGCACAAATAACCCATCAACTCGCTACACCCATCGCTAACTTACAATTACTATTTGAAGAGCTTTTAGAAGAGCAACCGAGTAACCCTGTTGTTGTGCAAATGCAAACACCGCTCAGGCAATGTGCGTCGCAATTAGACGACTTTAGAGAGCTTTCTGCGCAGCTTCGTAATAAAAATACCAAAGAGCACACAACAGTTAGCCAATTGCAAACGCAAATTACCGACACATTATTACTGCAATACCCTGATCAGCACATTAATTGGTTAAGTGAGCCAATAGCAGCCACTTTAAAAAGTGATGCAATGCTATTGCCTGCTATTCTCAATTTGCTACAAAATGCATGCATTGCAAATCAAAAAAATAACCAAAGCCAGTTAGAGTTAAGCTGGCAGCAAAATAATCAACATAGTGAATGTGTATATCTGCTAATTCGTGATTTTGGCAGCGGTTTTAGCCAATCACAATTAGCAGAGCTTGGCGGGCAACTTATGCCTAGTAGCCAAGGTATGGGGCTTGCGGTATTGCTTTCTAATGTAACGTTTGAGCGATTAAACGGCTCCTTAACTCTGTATAATCACGCGGGTGGCGGGGCAGTGGCTAAAGTAAAATTAGCAATAGTAAATAATGAGCAGTCACATACATGAAATTACTGATAATTGAAGATGATATAAACCTAGCCAGTACACTTGCTCGGCGTTTAACAAAACAAGGCTTTAGTTGTGAGGTTGCGCATAATCAAAGTGATGCATTACTTAGTGCACATAAACACTTGCCCGATTTTATTTTGCTCGATATGAAACTAGGTGACGATAACGGCCTTGCTTTAATTAAGCCACTTCGCAGCTTATTAGCGCAGGCACATATTGTATTACTAACCGGATTTGCAAGCATAGCCACCGCAGTAGAGGCCATGCGTTTAGGCGCTGACGACTACCTTACTAAACCCGTTGATATGGCCACGCTATTAAAGGCGCTAAACAATGATTTAAATACGCAAAATGTGAGCAGTATTGTCACACCGGTTATGTCGCCAGAGCGTTTAGAGTGGGAGCACATTCAGCAAGTACTGCATAGTAATAATGGCAATGTGTCGGCCACTGCGAGGCAGTTAAATATGCATAGGCGCACATTGCAGCGTAAGTTACAAAAAAAGCCGGTTCAGCAGTAACCGCTTAGGGGTATAAAATGAGTGATGATGCGGCTTTATTAATGCGTAATCAAAAAATTATATTATTCGATGCGCAGTGTAAATTATGTAGTGCGTGGTGTAATTTTATAATTAGTAACGATGCCAATGTCATTTTTAAACTATGCAGCGTGCAATCACCAAAAGGTGCACTGCTATTAACTCACTTTGGTTTTTCAACCACACAATACGCCTCAATGGTTTACCTACAAAATGGCAAAGCGTACACGCAAAGCCATGCTTTTTTTGAAGTAGTAAAGCAGCTAGGTTACCCCTATAAATTAGCAACTGCATTTAGTGTTTTACCTAATACCTTTAATAATTGGCTGTACGATAAAATTGCTTTAAACCGGTATACCTTATTTGGCAAGTACAACTATTGCAGAATACCCAGCCCAGATGATGCAAAACATTATTTATAATTGGCTAAGTTAACTTAGCTATAAGTAGATGCTAGGTTTAGGTGGCTGTGCTAAAATCGCCGCGTTTTAAATTATCAGGGCTTTGAAATGGCAAGTACAGCGCACGCACTCCACATATTGGTTAAACACAAAGAAATAGCAGAAGACATTATTAAGCAATTAGGTAAAGGTGCCAAGTTTCAAACCTTAGCTAAAAAATACTCGTCGTGCCCATCAGGTAAAAAAGGCGGTGACCTTGGCGAATTTAGACGCGGGCAAATGGTTCCGCAGTTTGACAAAATAGCTTTTAATGGCGCTATTCTAGAGCCGCATTTAGTTAAAACTAAATTTGGCTGGCATGTTATTAAAGTGCTTTATCGTACCTAACAAGCTTGCTTACGATTACTAAAAAGGCTGCACACTGCAGCCTTTTCGTTTTAAATTTCAGGTGTTTTTAAACTTCTTGCTTGGCTTCTTCTTCACTAATTTGTTTTAGTGCTTGAATAAACGAATCGCTTGGTTGTCCGCCACTGATTGCATATTTATCGTTTATGATAAACGTAGGTACCGAGGTAATACCCATTTGCTTAAAGCGGTCTTGCTCTTGGCGCACTGTTTGTACGTATTTATCTGAGTGTAAAATACTGCGGGCTTCTTCTTTATCAAGGCCAACACTTGCGACTACATCAAGCAGAGCGTCTTCCTGATTTAAGTATTTTAAATCGGTGAAGTGGGCTTCAAAAAAGGCGAGTTTTAACTGCGTTTGTTTGCCTTGTTCGCGTGCCCATGTAAGTAGGCGGTGCAAGTCAAAGCTGTTGATCATGATGCGTTTGCCATCAAAATTAAACGTAAAGCCAGCACGCTTTCCTGCTTCGAACATGTTTTTACGATTTTCATCACCTTGCTCTTCAGTCAGGTTGTACTTTTGCATTAAGTGTTCGTTTAAATCTTGGCCTTCAAGTGGCATATCAGGGTTTAGTTCAAAAGGATACCACGTAATATCTGCACTCATTTCGTCTTTAAGTTGGCCAAGCGCTGTCTCAAGGTTTTTATAACCTACTACGCACCATGGGCACATTACGTCTGACACGATATCAATTTTAAAGTTTTTCATATTCATCCTTTTGCGGATTGCTTTGGTATAACAAGTATATTGGGATGAAGTATGCTTTATCAATCCTCAAACTAAAAAGAGCAGCTAATGGCTGCTCTTTATAAAGGGTTTAAGCGTTAAGCCCAAACGGGTCGTCAATACTATAACTTGGTTGTGTAAACCAATGCGGGCCGTTGTCGGTCATATAAAAATGATCTTCTAAACGTACGCCAAATTCATCGGGTATAACTAGCATTGGCTCGTTACTAAAACACATGCCAGGTGCAAGTGGGGTTTTGTCTCCACCGACTAGATAAGGCCACTCGTGAATATCTAAGCCAATACTATGGCCCGTACGATGCGGGCAGCCGGGTGTTTGATACTGTGGCCCCAATCCTTGAGTCGCTAAATAGTGACGAGCGCCTGCGTCAACATCTTCGCAGGTGGCACCAATGTTAGCGGCGTTAAATGCGGCTATTTGCGCTGCTTTTTCATGATCCCAAAACATCCGTTGGCGCGGTGTTGGCTCACCAAATACATACGTGCGGGTTATGTCTGATAGGTAATCGTGTACTTTACAGCCGGTATCGATTAATACCATATCGCCTTTTTTAAGTACTTGTGCATCTTTAACACCGTGCGGGAATGACGTTGCCACACCAAATAAAACAATACAAAAATAGTTACCTGGTGCACCTACTTTTTGATGCGCTTGTTTAATAAAGGCTTCCACTTCTGTGGTGGTGATGCCTTCGTAAAGCATGCTAGCAGTTGCTTGGTGTACAGCTAAGGTCATATTCATTGCGCATTGCATAAGCGCTAATTCGTTTACCGATTTATGCATGCGGCAATGTGCAGTAACGCTTTGTGCATTGATTATATTTAAGCTTTTTTGCGCTTTGTTAATGCCATCAAATATAAAAAACTGCGCACTTTCATCAATGCCTATTGTGGCATTGTCATTAATGTTTAGTTGCTTTAATACGCTAACAAATAGCGCATACGGGTTTTCGTGCTCTTGCCAACCATGAATTGGGCCTTCAATCACTTTAAAGCCATTTAGGGTGCCAATTTCAAAATAAGGCGCTATGTATTGTACTTCACCAACCGCAGGCAGTATTGCGCCAACCATGCGCTCGCTTGCATACCATTTCATACCTGTAAAGTAGGTGAGGTTTGACCCTGCGTTTAAATAAATGGCATCTATATTATTGGCCGTCATATAAGCTTGCGCTTTTGCTATTCGCTCAATATGTTCATCAGCTTGAATAGGCTGTACCGAATGGGTCATGTTACTTAAACTGGCTAGCGCTTGCTCTGGGGTATTGATACCCACACCGATTGTGCTCATAGGCTTCTCCTTAGATTTTTTACAGTGTGAATAATGTATTTTTTAAATTCAATGTTATGCGACCAGCCGCATTTATAAGTGTGGCTGGTCTAAATAAAAACTATGTAGTGAAATGATGGGCGTAAATGCCCATTTGTAGCTATTTTTTTGCGTACGCAAGGCGGGTTAATTTATTACTGGTGTGGTAGCTATCAAGCCCCGTCACAGCGACTGTTTCTATTGCTTGTAAGTCTAAAAAGCCATCGCTTTGCAAGGCTACTTCGTCTAAATATACGTCGGTGATTTCACCGATTACAAGCTCGGTTCCATTTACTGCTAAATGTTGATGCTCAACGTAATTTACCGCGTATTTTAATCTCGACTCTTTAACAAAAGGGGCTGTAAAGTTGTTTAGGTACTCAGGCGTTAAACCTGTCGCGTCAAATTCTGACTCGCCCTTGTCATATCGGGCTGAGGTTTGATGAGCTTGCTTATAAATAGCTTTATTAACTTGGTTAATGGTGTAACTACCCGTTTCAATGATGTTTTCAAACGTATGGCGGGGCACGCTATTAGGGCGCATGATCATACCAACTAATGGCGGGTGAGCACCTAAATGTATCACAGAGCTAACAATAGCTACGTTTGTATTGCCTTGTTTGTCTTGCGTGCCAATTAAGTTGGCACTTTTAAAGCCCGAAAGCGAATTAATTAAATGAGTACGCGTGTGTTTTTCAAGCGCGTTTATACGCTCTTTAGTAAAATGCATTAAAAATCCTTACCACGGTATGGTGTTGCCTTGCCAATCTAAATAGGCGGGCTCACCGTTAAGTTCTAAATGAGGGTTATTAAACGTAAGTGTAAAAAGCTGTTTAGCTACAAATTCAGTGCTAAATAGCTTTCCCGCAGGTACGTTTTTTTGAAATGGTTTTGAAAGCGCTGTATCGGTAGTCCCCGGGTGAAATAACACCAGTTTGGTATTTTTAGCTCTGCGTGCAAGCTCTACCGCTGCGGTTTTAAATAGCATGTTAAGTGCAGACTTTGAGGCGCGATACGTATACCAACCGCCTAATTTATTATCGTTAATACTACCCACTCGGGCACTCAGTGCAGTAATAGTGCACTGAGTTTTATGTGTTAAGAGCGGCAAAATGCTCTGTAAGCACAGTAGGGGAGTGAGTGTGTTAGCGTTAAATAATTCGTTAAAGTAATCGGCGTTTAAATCTTCTAGCTTTTTTTCTGGCATGTGGGTTTTGTTGTGCAGCGTACCATTAAACATAACAACTTGTTGGATATCGGCATTTTGATCTTTTAAGTACATTGTTACTTTGGCTAAGCTTTGAGCTGTGTAATCGCTCTTTAGGTAAACAATGTTACTATTGGTTTCTGCATTTTTTGAGCTGACACAAATGACTTGTACTGTGGGAGCATTAATTTGTAAGTGTTCAATATAAGCTTGTGCTATTGCGCTGCTGGCACCAAATAAAACAATTGTTTTCATTGCTTATCCCTAGGTTTTAAAGTGCACTGGCCGCTTGAACACTGAGCGCTTGGCATTAACAACTGACTAATTTTTTGCCTGTGTTTTGCAAAAAATAAATAGGCGACGTCAGCGAAATAGCGAATTATTGGCAAGCGAAAAATTTTCAACCAGCGGTATTTTCCAACGGTTTTCCATGCTTGGTAAGTTACATCTAACCCGTAAATCATCTCACCACTTGGCAATTGTGCATGCAAAATTGCCATCGCTTTGTTTTTGTTAACACTTGGGTAACGCGCGCTGAAGTCACAGCTATTAAGGTCTTCTAAAACAATTTTATGTTTAGTATCAGCATCTTTGAGGTGCTGCATTTCAGTGTTGCGCAGTGGGCAGTTAGCATCGTAAAAAATGATCATAAAAACCGTTTTCTAATAATTTACATATAGCTAATTACGATTCACCATTGCAAATGGATCTATTAAATCTGCGCGCATGATGATATTAATAGCACTCCATGAAACAAAGGAGACTGAGAAATGAGTGAACAATATGCCGCCTTGCGAGGTAATGTAAATTTACTTGGGCAACTACTAGGACAAACTATTAAGGATGCTCAAGGCCAAGCGATTTTAGATAAAGTAGAGGAAATTCGTGCTTTATCAAAGTCATCTCGCAGTGGTAACGAAGACGACAGACAAGCGCTAATTGAGGTACTACATGCGCTTAGTGATGAAGAGCTTTTACCGGTTGCCCGTTCATTTAATCATTTTTTAAATTTAGCTAATGTAGCAGAGCAGTTCCACACTGTTTCGCGTTTTAATGATGTTGGCTTTTGCCAACTAAACCCTCTCACTCAAACATTAAAAACGTTAACTGCAAAAGCAAAAGAAGGTCAATTAGATAGTAATCATCTGGCCGAAACACTCTCAAAACTCCACATAAACTTAGTATTAACCGCTCACCCAACCGAGGTGACGCGCCGCACAATGATCAACAAACAAGTTGAACTTAGCGAATGTTTAGCGTCGCTTGAACGTAAAGATAATTTAGAGCAAGAACGCACTGCTATTTTAAACCGTATTGCACAGCTTATTAGCCAAGCGTGGCACACAGACGACATTCGTCGTTCGCGTCCTACGCCTATTGATGAAGCTAAATGGGGCTATGCGGTAATTGAAAATAGCTTGTGGCATGCTGTGCCGCGTTTTTTACGTGAGTTTTCAGATCAAGTAAAAGAGCATTTAAGTTTAGAATTACCAATCGATTACAGCCCTATTGAGTTTACCTCTTGGATGGGCGGAGACCGCGATGGTAACCCGTTTGTGACCGCGCAAGTGACCTCTGAAGTACTTGATCACGGTCGTTGGATGGCGCTTAATTTATATATTCAAGACTTAAAAACATTGTGCGCTGAGCTTTCTATGTCTGATGCAAGCGATGAGCTTATTGAACTTGCAGGGCAAGAGTTTGAACCATACCGTGCAGTAATCAAAAAGCTTAAGGTTCAAGTTGCTGAAACAGTGGCTCATTTAGGCGCTAAAATTAAAAACAAGCGTAGTGATTCACAAGATTTAATAACTGATATTAATCAAATTAAACACCCAATAGAAGTGTGTTACCGCTCGTTATTAAAGTGCAACATGAAAGTAGTCGCCGATGGCTTATTACTTGATTTATTGCACCGTATTAATAGCTTTGGCCTGCGTTTGGCAAAACTTGATGTGCGCCAAGACTCCGATCGTCACAGCGATGTGTTTTCAGAGCTAACACGCCACTTAGGCTTAGGTGATTACAACCAATGGCAAGAGCAAGACAAGCAAGCGTTTTTGCTTACCGAGCTTAATTCTCGCCGTCCGCTAATTCCTAAAAATTGGCAACCAAGCCCAGAGGTACAAGAAGTACTCGACACCTTTGATGTTATTGCAAAGCAAGATGAAAATACATTTGGCTTATACATCATTTCAATGGCGCGTACTGCCTCTGATATTTTAGCGGTACAACTACTGTTAAAAGAAAGTGGCTGTCAATTTGATTTACCTGTTGCACCATTGTTTGAAACACTTGACGATTTAAATGCGGGTAGCGATGTAATTACTACATTGCTTGATAACGTGTGGTACCGCGGGCATATTAAAAATACTCAAAATGTAATGATCGGTTACTCAGATTCTGCCAAAGATGCCGGCATGATGGCTGCAGGTTGGGCGCAGTACGAAGCAATGGATAAATTAGTACAGCTTGCCGATGAACGTGGCATTGAGCTTGTTTTATTCCATGGTCGTGGTGGAACAGTTGGGCGTGGTGGGGCGCCTGCTGCTCAAGCGCTTCATTCACAACCACCGGGGTCGTTAAAAGGCGGCTTACGTGTAACTGAGCAAGGTGAAATGATCCGCTTTAAGTTTGGTTTACCCGATGTTGCACTGCAAAGTTTAAATATTTATGCGGGTGCCGTACTGCAGAGTAACTTATTACCACCGCCAGAGCCAAAGCAAGAATGGCGTGAAGTAATGAAGTTAATAAGTGAACAGTCGTGTGAGCACTACCGCAATGTAGTACGTCATGATGAAAACTTTGTCCCTTACTTTAGAATGGCAACCCCAGAGCTTGAACTATCAAAATTACCATTAGGCTCACGCCCTGCTAAGCGTAATCCAAATGGTGGCGTAGAAAGTTTGCGTGCTATTCCGTGGATTTTTGCATGGAGTCAAAACCGTTTAATGCTACCTGCATGGCTAGGTGCATTAACAGGCTTAAAAGCAGCGCTTGATAAGTATGGACTTGAAACGCTACATGAAATGAGCTTGCAATGGCCGTTTTTCAGAGCGCGCCTAGAAATGCTAGAAATGGTATTTAGTAAAGCCGACAGTTGGTTAAGTGAGCATTACGATAACGCGCTGGTGGAGGATATGTACAAACCACTGGGTGTGTCACTGCGTAAAGAGCTTGAAGAAGCTATAAGCTTAGTACAGTCACTCAGCCCACAAAACAGCTTATTAGCTGATCAGCCTTGGATCAAAGAGTCTATTGCGCTTCGTAATCCGTACACTGATCCGCTTAACGTACTGCAAGTTGAATTACTACGACGTGCACGTTCAAGCGAAAAAGGTAGCGAAGGTGACATTGATAATGCATTAATGATCACTATGACAGGTATTGCTGCAGGTATGCGTAATACAGGTTAATACGTGATTTTATTATCGTGATAGTAAATCACTAATTTAATGTAATCGGTATTTAAAAGGGATCACGCTGTGTTCCCTTTTTTATTTAATAACCTAAAAATTAACTTTTGTGGCCTATATGCGGGTCGATAAGGGGTGGATGCATTGTTTAGCTTTACTTATTCTTGCTGAATGTAAGTCATTAAAATAGCACAGGAGAGCTATCTAACCTGCTGGGTATCAAAGTTCAAGACGCGTTTAAAACAAATCCAGTCTGAACAAATATTAACCGCAAAGGTCAATAGTCCTAGTAATTCTAACCTTAACCTTTTAAACTACTTGGCCATTAAATAATTATAATATGTTATGGCTTCAGCAACTTTTACTGTGCAACAAGACACAGCCCTTACAAATTCACATATCTCTTTAAGCGTAGCGCAAACTCAAGCTTTACGTGGTCAGCTAAAAACCCAACGCGGCATATTAAATTCTAATAATATAAAACAGCTATGTGCGCAATTTAATGTATCCAATGATGCATTATTACAGGGCTTAGTACCGCTCGCCTCAGAATTTTCAGTAGCGCCAGTTTCCCATTTTCATGTGGGAGCTATTGTTAAAGCACTTGATGAGCAAGGTGATATAAATTTTTATTTTGGTGCCAATGTAGAGTTTGATCATCAAGCACTTAGCTTAGTGGTACATGCAGAGCAGTCGGCAATTAATAATGCTTGGTTAAACGGCGCTAAAAAAATAGTTAAAATAGCTATTAGTGATGCACCCTGTGGTTATTGTAGGCAGTTTATGAACGAGCTGGCCGATGCCAAAGAGTTTGATATTTTACTGCCAGAGAACCATTTTAAGCTCGCTGATTTATTACCACATTCATTTGGGCCTACCGATTTAGGTAACGAATTCAGTTTGTTTAATCCTAAGCCTCATCAGAAAAAGTTTGCAGACACTGGACTAGATAGCAAATTAGCCGCCATGGCGCTAAATGCATATGTACCTTATAGCCAAAATTTTAGCGCTGTTAAAATTAGTACTTTTGACGATGGTGATTTTTACGGCAGCTACGCAGAAAATGCAGCCTATAGCCCAAGCCTTTCGCCACTGCAAAGTGCGCTTAGTCAGTTATTTTTAGCAGGGCTTAGCTTTAATGGTAATACGGTTAAATCAATCACCCTTTTAGAAACTCATGGCCATGAAAATCAAGGTGGTGTGGCACGTGCTGTACTTGCAAGCTTTGACAACCTACCCGAAATAGACGTGATTAGCGCAGAGTTAAGGTAATCAGAACTCAGCTTAAGCTAAAACAATAAAGCACAGCAATTGCTGTGCTTTATACGTTAAATTAAAGTGCTGAGAAGGGGTTAGACTAATAGTACCTTTGCAGCTTCTATTACGACGGCTACTGATTTTCTTTCAATTTCACCGTGATCTACATTTGGAATTTCTTGACGAGTACGGTTAACAAGTACACCTGCAACACACGCAGCTTGTAAGCCAAGAGCTGCACACATTGTAAATAATGTCGCCGACTCCATTTCGTAATTCATCACGCCTAGGTTTTGCCACTCTTCACAGCTACCTTGTAATGACTTTGGTACGTAGCCCGAGTGCGTATCGTAACGCTCTTGGCCTGGGTAGAAGGTATCGCTTGAAGCTGTGATACCAATATGAAAATCAATATCTAAGTTTTTACACGCTTGTACCATAGCTTGTGTTGCGTAAAAATCAGATACCGCAGGGTAGCTAAGCGGCGCAAAATGCTGGCTGGCACCATCTAAACGTACAGATGCTTGGCTAATTAAAATTTCGCCTTCGTTAATATGAGGCTGAATCGCGCCTGTAGTACCAATACGTAAAAATTTACGCACACCAAGTTGCGCTAATTCTTCTACAGCAATCGATGTAGATGGGCCGCCAATACCAGTTGAACATACCACTACTGAGTGGCCATTTAGCTGACCTAAATACACATGAAATTCGCGAGTTTGAGCTAGGCAGGTTGGGTTGTCTAGGAATTGTGAAATACGTGCTGCACGATCAGGATCGCCCGGTACAATCGCAAGTTTTGCACCTTTAAGATCGTCAATACATAGTCCTAAGTGAAATACCTTTTCCATAACTAAGCCTTTTATAAAAATTTGTTGTCAATCTAGCATCATTGCCATAAACGTTTACCAAGTACAGGACGTTTGTCCGTTTTGTGCTAATCCCCTTTAAAAATATTAAGATACAACAATTTATTCATCTACTTTGAATATTCAATCAAACACTTAACCGGTATAAAAAAAGGCGCTGTTGACTTGCCCTTGCAGACATTATATGTATCGGGCAAGAGCAAAAGCACACTAATATTTGCTGATTAAAACTAGAGTTAAAGTTATTAAAATTCAAGTGGTTAATGCTTTATTTGAACTTTATTTAGACCCTTACTACTGCGTTTTTAGAGCGCAAAAAATGGTTTAGTAAAATTAAATTTAAGTTTAAGTATGTTTTATCTTTTTGCATAACTAATCAAAAAACTCTGTTTTACACAGTAATAGTTTATAGAGGTTTATTATGAGCACACAATTTCAAGCATTTAAAAATAAAGTTGAGCACTGCTTGTGCTCACCTGGCGATGGTGTATTTACTGTAAATACAGCAAAAGAGCGCAAGGCCGCACTTCGTAATAAGCTTTATGGGCAAACCGAAAACGTAGATTCACTGTGGCGCGATTCTTTAAATGAGCTACCAAATTCCCCACATAAAGCCGTTATGTTAGGCATTAGCTCAGATTGTGGTGGTGGTATTTTACGTGGCGCGAATTGGGGGCCATTATTTTTACGCTCAGCACTTATAGATCAGCAACCGCAGTGCCACTCATTCGATTTAGGAGACGTGCGCGTAATTCCGCATTTATTGCATGATAAATACCTAAACGATGCAACAATTTCTAATTGTCAAAAAGCCCTTTACGGTGATGAGAGTAACGATTACTACGTAAGCCCGCTTTCTATTACTGAAGACGTGTGTGACAGTTTTTACGCCACATTTAAAGAGAAAGGCATTTTTGGTATTGGTGGCGATCATTCAATTAGCTACCCGCTAACTAAAGCCTATTTAAAAGCAAAGCGCGAACAAGGTAAACGCACTGCAATTATTCACTTTGATGCGCATACCGACTTATTAGTAGAGCGTTTAGGCATAGATTTATGTTTTGGTTCGTGGTGTACACATATATTAGAATTTTTACCAGCGCCGCATCATTTAATTCAATTTGGTATTCGCTCAAGCGGTAAACCGAAGGCGCATTGGGAAAACACCTTTGGCGTTAAACAGCATTGGGCAGCTGAAATAATAGAGCGTGGTGCTAAAGCGGTTGCGGCCGAAACCATTGCGCAGCTTAAAGCTGATAGCGTAGATGAAGTGTATGTAAGCTTTGACATAGATGCACTCGATGCAGAATTTGCCTCGGCCACAGGCACGCCAGAAGATAATGGTTTAACTCCACAGCACGCACTTGATATTTTATCGGCGATTGCTGATGAGTTTCCTATTACCGGCGCGGATATGATGGAAATAGCCCCATTTACCGACAGCTCATTAGTAGGGCAATCAAGTTCAGAAACAACGTTGCGCGAAGGCGCTAAAATTTCAGCGTTTTTGATTAATGCGATGAATAAGTAGCAAGTAGAAACTTAAAAAATCTAGTCCTATCAGCGTATAGGACTAGACTTTTAGTTGAAAAACTAGCAGTTCGGTTACCCTCAGCTATAGTTGGTTTATACCCATTTATAGTTTAAAGGCGTAATTAAATGAAGTTGTATTTACTTATACTGTGTTTTGCATGCATAAGGGTTAATGCAGCTGAAATTACTATTGTGACTGAAGTTTTTCCTGATTTTCAGTATATTGACTCGAACGGCCAACTTGCTGGGCGTTCTGTAGATAAAGTAAGAAAAGCACTTGATACTACCGATATTAAATACAATATGTCTGCAAATAGTTGGGCTGTGTCTTATAACGCAGTATTAAGAGATACTAACACTTGTATTTTTTCTATTGTGAGGCTGCCTAAGCGAGAAGATAAATTTAGCTGGGTGGCTGAACTTGAAAGTTTTGACTCTGCCATTTACGCGCTTAAATCACGTAATATTCGTTTAAATACACTTAACGATGCAAAAAAATATAAAACAGCGGTGGTTAGGAATAACTTTAGTCACCATTATTTGTTAGAGCGTGGTTTTAATGAGGCTAAAAACTTACTGATAATTGATAGCTTAGACAAAATAGATAAAATAATAAGCACACGGCACGATATTCTCGACTTTGTTATTTTAAGTAAAAAACAATTTAATTATCGAGCGCAGTTTGAGCCAAAGCTAAAGTTATTAGAGCCGATCTTTACGCTCAATACACAACATTCTCCCCTTTACTTTGCCTGTAATAAAAACATGCAGCAAAGTCTACAAGATAGACTCGCCTTGGCATTCGATGAAGCAAAAAAGGAAAGGTAAGTACATTAAATTCAATGGCTTACTTATTTAAACTGTAAAAATGCAAATATAAATTGCCGCGTTTAAAAAAGCGTCTATAATCAGCTGCTTTTTATTGAAAAAGCGCTAACTTTTTGGAGCGTTAAATGGGTGATTTAATCGGGATTAGCTTATTGATCTTGATCAGTGCGTTGTTTGCCATGTCGGAAATTGCTATTGCAGCGTCACGTAAAATTAAACTGCGTGTAATGGCTGATGAAGGCAGTGACAACGCGGCCGCGGTATTAAAACTGCAAGAAAATCCAGGGGCGTTTTTTGCGATGATTCAAATCGCTCTAAATGCCATTGCTATTTTAGGCGGAATAGTTGGCGAACAAGCGCTATCGCCTTATGTTCAAAGTGTATTAGTGCTTTTTTATCAAGGTATACATCTTGAAAAAATTAGCTTTTTATTTTCGTTTTTTACCATTACTTCTTTGTTTATATTATTTGCAGATTTAATGCCAAAGCGTTTAGCGATGATCATGCCCGAAGCTGTCGCTGTGCGTGTAGTAACAATTATGCGATGGGTTACTTTTGGGCTCACGCCACTAGTCATGTTTTTTAATGGGTTAACTAATTTTGTACTGCGTTTATTTAAAGTACCTGCAGAGCGAGAAGATATTGTTACCACCGAAGACATTGTGGCGATGATGGACGCGGGCGCTGAATATGGAAGCTTACAACAACAAGAGTATGAGCTAATTGGCAATGTGTTTGAATTAGAGGCACGTTTTTTATCAAGTGTTATGACTCCGCGCGACCAAATAGTTTATTTTGACTTAAATGAAAGCAGCCATGATATAGCCACCAAAATTATTGATCACCCTCATAATCATTTTTTAGTGGTATCGGGGAGTTTAGATAAGCTACGTGGTTCTGTTGAGTCAAAAGATATATTACGTCAAGTGCTTAAAGGTGAGCCTGCAACCATTAAGCAAGAGCTATTAGAAGCGGATGTTTTTTACTTGCCCGAAACGTTAAGTCTTTCAGAGGCTTTAAATGCATTTAAAAGCGCTGCTAAACCGTTTGCGGTAGTGGTAAATGAGTATGCGTTATTGGTAGGTATTGTAACCGTTAAAGACTTAATGAAAGGCTTCATGGGGGATTTAATTACCCATCAAGGCGATGAGCTTATTATAGAGCGTGATGAGGGGTCATGGTTGGTTGATGGTTTAACCCCTATTTCTGATTTAGCTAAGGTTTTAGATATTGAAGAGTTTCCTGAGCAAATGCATTTTGAAACGGCTGCCGGTTTTTTAATTTATACCATGAAACGCATTCCTAAACGGGCAGAACATTTAAGCTTTAATGGGTTTAAGTTTGAAGTAGTCGATGTTGAGGGGATCAGGGTAGAACAACTACTGGTTTCGCGAATAAAAAACTAGCCGTAAATTTACGTCAAGAGCCAAGCTAAGCTTGGCTTTTTTATTTCCTGACCTACAACAAAAAAACCGCAGAAAGTTTATTTTTCATACTTGTGTGTTTTATTTTTCATCAAGTTAACATTTCCTACAACCTAGTGACTAGGTTTAATTTGCAACTGTAAGTTAGTGTAAATTTAAGTCTTTTAAGATTTATAATCCTATCAAATTGCTTTAGAATGATCGTTCACTCTAGAGATAAATAGACTAAAAGGTATTTAACATGCAGCGTTCTCGCATCGCTTTATTTGTATTAACAGCCCTGTTTGGGTCTGTTGCTTTAACAGGTTGTGACCAAGCAGCTGACTCGCAACAAGCTTCAGCTCCACAAGCAGTACCTGTTGGTGTAATTACATTAAAAAGCCAAGCGCTTACTCTAAAAAAGGAGCTTCCCGGTCGCATTAGTGCTTTTCAAATTGCACAGATCCGCCCGCAAGTAAGTGGTATTGTGCAATCGCGTTTATTTAAAGAAGGTGCGCAAGTTAAGCAAGGCCAAGCGCTTTACCAAATTGACCCTGCCACGTTTGAAGCTGACTTAGCAGCAAGCGAAGCGGCTGTTGCCCGCGCTGAGGCAAGCATTGCTAGTACTAAATCAAAAGCATCGCGTTATAGTGAGCTTTTAAAAATTAAAGCCGTAAGTCAGCAAGATTTTGATGAAGCTGATGCAGCACAAAAGCAAGCACAAGCTGAGCTATTAACAGCAAAAGCACAGCTTAAATCTGCACAAATAAACTTAGATTATAGCCATGTATCTTCTCCGATTAGTGGTCAAATTAGTAAATCGAGCGTTACTGTTGGTGCGCTTGTTAGTGCTAATCAAACAACGGCACTGGCAACAGTAACCCAGCTTGACCCTATATACGTTGATTTAACGCAATCAAGCAACGAGCTAACTCAACTTAAAAAAGCCATTTCTTCTGGTTCATTAAGTGTTGACTCAAAAGCACAAGCCGACGTTGAGCTGCAAATGGAAGATGGCTCAATTTACCCAATTAAAGGCACGTTACAATTTTCAGAAGTAACTGTAGACCCAAGCACTGGGTCGGTAACCTTGCGCGCTAAATTCCCAAATCCAGATAGGTTATTATTACCGGGTATGTATGCACGTGCCTCAGTGGTTGAGGGCGTAAAACAAAACGCTATTTTAGTGCCGCAGCGTGGAGTAAGCCGAAATACAAAAGGCGAGCCAACAGCTATGGTTGTAAGCAAAGAAAACACCGTTGAAAGCCGGGTGTTAAAAGTAGATAGAACGATTGGCTCTAACTGGTTAGTAACCGCTGGATTAGCTGATGGCGACAAAGTAATTGTTGAAGGCTTACAAAAAATTCGCCCAGGTGCACCAGTTAGCCCTTCAGAAGTTTCACCGTCTGCAACAGCCGACAAAGCGCAATAACGGAGAGTTTTAATGTCACGATTTTTTATCGACAGACCCATCTTTGCGTGGGTGCTTGCTATCGTGGTTATGCTTGCAGGTGTGTTGGCTATTCAAAATTTACCAATAGCACAATACCCGTCAATTGCACCGCCAGCAATTAGCATTACCGCTACTTACCCTGGAGCATCAGCTCGTACCCTAGAGGATACGGTTACCCAGGTTATAGAGCAAAAAATGAAAGGACTTGATGGCTTGTTGTATATGTCATCTACGTCTGAGTCGAGCGGTTCTGCTACGCTTACGCTTTCATTTAGCGCCGATACAGACCCAGACATTGCACAGGTACAAGTGCAAAACAAGTTAGCCACAGCTACACCGCTTTTACCAGAAGAAGTACAAAGGCAAGGTGTATCGGTGGCTAAGTCTGCACGTAACTTTTTAATGGTTTTAGGTTTTGTATCAAAAGATGGCAGCATGACCAATATTGACATTGGTGATTATGTCTCATCGAATGTGCAAGATATTGTTTCGCGTGTTGAAGGGGTGGGTGAGGTTCAGCTATTTGGCTCTCAATATGCTATGCGTATTTGGTTAGACCCAGCTAAGTTACAAAACTACAAATTAACGCCTGCTGATATTAGCACCTCAATTAGCGCCCAAAATGCGCAAGTATCTGCTGGTCAATTAGGCGGCATGCCAGCGGTTGAAGGCCAGCAGCTCAATGCAACGGTAACAGCACAAAGCCGTTTACAAACTGCAGCAGAGTTTGAACAAATTATAGTAAAAGCAAACGCTGACGGCTCGTTTGTTCGTCTTGAAGATGTAGCGCGTGTAGAGCTAGGTGGCGAGAGCTACCGTGTTGTAGCTCGTTACGATGGAAAACCTGCATCAGGCCTAGGTATTAAGCTTGCCAGTGGGGCAAATGCCCTTGATACAGCCGAAGGTGTAAAAGCTGCGATTGCAGAGCTTAAGGAGTTTTTCCCTGAAGGATTAGACGTTGTTGTACCCTACGACACTACACCATTTGTATCGCTATCGATTGAAAAAGTGGTTCATACGTTAATAGAAGCAGTGGTACTGGTTTTTGTAGTTATGTATCTGTTTTTACAAAACTTCCGCGCTACGCTTATTCCAACGATTGCCGTGCCAGTGGTGTTACTAGGTACTTTTGGTATTTTGTACACGTTTGGCTATTCAATAAATACATTAACCATGTTTGCCATGGTACTTGCCATAGGCCTACTGGTTGATGATGCCATTGTTGTAGTAGAAAACGTTGAGCGTGTAATGAGTGAAGAAAAACTCTCTGCGCTTGAGGCAACACGTAAATCAATGGATGAAATTAAAGGCGCGCTAGTGGGTATTGCTATGGTGCTGTCGGCGGTATTTATTCCGATGGCGTTCTTTAGTGGTTCTACCGGTGTTATTTATCGTCAGTTCTCTATTACGTTGGTATCAGCAATGGGACTATCGGTATTGGTGGCGCTTATTTTAACACCTGCGTTGTGTGCCACGCTTTTAAAACCAAGCCATGTTCACGATAACAGCTCGTTATTCGGTCGTTTTTTTAGTGGCTTTAACCGCGGATTTGATAAAACTAATTCAGGCGCACAAAGTTTTGTCAGTCGTATGATCCGTTTATCTAAGCGCTATCTTTTATGTTATGGCCTTATTGTAGCGGGTATGGTGTATATCTTTTCAAGCTTACCAACGGCATTTTTACCAGATGAAGACCAAGGTATTTTGTTTAATCAGGTGTCATTACCAGCAGGCTCAACGACTGAAGAGACGCTTGAAGTAGTTAAAAAAGTAGAAAAGCACTTTTTGAACGATCAATCAGATGCTGTAAATGGTATTTTCACGGTAACTGGATTTAGTTTTGCAGGTTCTGGTCAAAACTCAGCAATTGCCTTTGTTAACTTTAAACACTGGGATGAGCGTCAAGGCGAAGGTTTATCTGTACAAGCAGTTGCAGGTAAAGCAATGGGCTATTTTTCTACCATTAAAGAAGCGTTTGTATTTGCTTTTCCGCCGCCAGCGATTGTGGAACTAGGTACGGCTAATGGCTTTAATATTTTCTTACAAGACCGTGTTGGACTTGGCCACGACGCACTACTGGCCGCGCGTAACCAGTTATTAGGATTAGCAAGCCAAAGCCCAATTCTCGCGGGCGTACGCCCTAATGGCCAAGAAGATATGCCAGAGCTTCAACTTGATGTAGACCTTGCTAAAGCTCAGGCTCTGGGCGTTTCGCAAGCTAATATTAACAGCACGCTTGCAACAGCCTGGGGTAGTAGTTATGTAAATGACTTTATTGACCGCGGCCGTGTAAAAAAAGTATACCTACAAGGCGATGCCGATTCGCGTATGGTGCCAGAGGATTTAAACAAGTGGTATGTACGTAATGATAGCGGTGATATGGTACCATTTTCAGCCTTTGCAAGTTCGCATTGGACCTATGGCTCGCCACGTCTTGAGCGCTACAATGGCTTTTCTGCAATGGAAATTCAAGGTACAGCTGCGCCAGGTTACAGTACAGGCCAAGCAATGGATGAAATGGAGCGCTTAGTAAAGCAATTACCTAATGGTATTGCCTCTGAGTGGACCGGTATTTCGTTTCAAGAGCGCTCAAGTAGCGGCCAAGCGCCATTGCTATATGGTTTATCATTGTTGTTTGTATTTTTATGTTTAGCAGCGCTTTATGAAAGTTGGTCGGTACCGTTTGCTGTAATGCTTATTGTGCCACTGGGTATATTTGGCGCTATGGTTGCTGCACTAACGGCTGGATTATCTAACGATATATACTTACAGGTTGGTTTGTTAACCACCATAGGTCTTGCCTCTAAAAATGCAATATTAATTGTAGAGTTCGCGATTCATAAAATGCAAGAAGGCTTAAGCTTAGTCGATGCGGCTGTTGCTGCCGTACGCTTGCGTTTACGCCCAATACTTATGACATCTATGGCCTTTATTTGTGGTGTTATTCCACTTGCTATTGCCTCAAGTGCTGGCTCAGGCGCACAAAATGCACTGGGTATTTCAATTATTGGTGGTACGCTTGCCTCGTCTATTTTAGTGGTGGTATTTGTGCCGTTATTCTTTGTATTGGTTCGTCGTTTATTCCCTATGGCAAATAGCGAAGACAAAAAGGAGCGCGCACAATGAGCATAAAACGTTTAAGTTTAAGCGCTATTACGCTTGTTATTTTAAGTGGTTGCCAATTAGCCCCTGAGCAAAAAGAGCTTACTTTACCAGTGCCAGATGCATATGCATCTGACACTGAGCAAGCATCAGCACAGCAATTACATTGGCAGCAATTTTTTAACGATGAAAAATTAAAAACCCTGATTGGCTTAAGCCTTGAGCATAATAAAGATATGCAAATTGCGGTACTCAATGTGCAGCGTGTACGTGGCTTATACCAAATTGAAGACTCGGCTTTATACCCATCGTTAGATTTTAACGCCAGTGGTACGCGCCAACGTTTACCGGCTGACTTATCAAGTACGGGTGAAGCTGCAATCAGCTCACAATACAGTGCAACAGTGGGTATTACCTCTTATGAGTTGGATATTTGGGGCAAGGTCCGTAACCAATCAGAGCAAGCCCTGCAAAACCTTTATAACACTGAGCTTACTCAGTACAGCACGCAAATTTCACTTATTGCTGAGCTTGCTAATGCGTGGCTAAACTACGCCACCGACTTACAGTTATTAGAACTAGCGAAAGAAACATTAAGCTCGCAACAAGAGTCACTTTCGCTTACGCAAAAAAGCTTTGATTTAGGCGCTACATCTGCCATTACGCTTGAGCAGCTCAAAAGTACTGTGGCCACAGCAAAAGTAGATATAGCAACGTATAAACGCTTGTTAAAACGTGATAAAAGCGCGTTAGATTTACTGGTAGGGCAGCCTGTATCGAGTGATTTATTGCCAACTAATTCGTTAACCAATTTATTGGATTTACCAGAAGTACCGGTTGGTTTGCCCTCTGATTTACTAACGCAGCGCCCTGATATTAAAGCCGCTGAGCACGCTTTATTAGCCGCAAACGCGAATATTGGTATAGCACGTGCGGCTTTTTACCCTAGCATTAGCTTAACGGCAGCGGCGGGAAGTACGTCTAGTGATTTAAGTGGCTTGTTTGATTCAGGCTCAGGGACATGGAGCTTTGTACCGTCGATAAACTTACCGATTTTTACTATGGGCCGTAACCAAGCAAACCTAGATGTTGCTAAGGCTGATCAAGAAATTGCAGTGGCTACTTACCAACAAAAAATTCAAAATGCGTTTCGTGAAACCGCCGATGCATTAGCAGATAGAGAAGGCTACAAAGAGCAACTTGAAGCCCTCGATATGCTAATAAGTTCGCGTCAGCTTACTTACGATTTATCAAAAATGCGTTACGAAAAAGGCGCTGATAGCTACCTACAAGTACTTGATGCTCAACGTACGTGGTACTCGGCTCAACAGCAGTTAATAACGGGTCAGCAGGCTTACCTTGCCAGCCAAATTAACTTGTATAAAGCCTTAGGTGGTGGCTGGAATATTGCTAAAACTCCTGTGCAAGAGCAGTAAAATGAAAGGTGTTATTAAATTAAGATCTGCAATGTTCTTACCTATTATGTATGCGTTTAATACTGGAGTTAGGTTATGAGCACTAAGGCCAAAAGACATGTAGACCCAGCCTTAGCCCAAGCCAGGCGCGAACAGGTGCTTAGTGCTGCCGCAGAGTGCTTTAGACGTAAGGGATACCATGGCGCAGGTATGGCCGAAATTTCCCGAACTGCAGGTATGAGCGCTGGGCATATATATAACTACTTTGAAAGCAAAGAGGCAATAATTGAAAGTATTATTGCTAAAGACATGGAAGAAATGTTTTCTATCTTTCAGGAGTTTGAAGATCACCCTGGTGATGTTTTGCAAGCGCTTATAGATGGCTTAAACATGGGTGTGCAAAGGCATATGGATACCGGTGCTTGTGTCATTGATTTAGACATGATGGCGGAAGCAGGTCGCAATAATAAAGTGGCCTTGCTTTTGCGCGATATGGACACTCAAGCACGCTCTCGCATGCGCCAACTGCTCACCAGTGAGCGGAGTGCGCTTAAAAACACGGATGAACAAGAGCTTGAAAGCCGCATTAACGTCATTTTTTCGATGATGGCGGGGTTACTGCTACGTAAAATGCTCTACCCTGAACTCACCGAAGAAACGGTTTTAATCGCACTAAGGCCTGCAATGAAAACCCTGTTATTGCCGTTCGATAAAGCCCAGTAATGGAAAATAAAAAAGCGAGTCTCAGCACTCGCTTTTTGTATTAAATTCGCTCTATACACCACATTAAAGCCATTGCGGCTATTGCAAGCGAACCTATGGGCATTATCCATTTTATGTAGGTAGGCTTATCTCGCACTATAAGTAACAGAGGTAGTGCTAGACACAAAATACTCAACTGTCCCAGTTCAACCCCTAAGTTAAATGCTAAAATACTCAATAGCTGATAATCACTCGATAACCCAAGCTCACCAAGCACACTGGCAAAGCCCATACCGTGTAATAAACCAAATGCAAAAGTTAGCCAGCCAAGGCGCAGTATAACTGGCCATACGTTATTTAAAGCTGCAAATAATACTGAAATTGCAATACCAAGCTCTACCCAGCGGCTATTTGGCGACACCATATTAAGTGCTGTCGCTGTTAAAGTAAGTGAATGGGCGAGGGTAAATGCCGTTACAATCCAGGCTGTGTGCTTAATTATTTGTTTTTTAGAGGCGATTGCCTGCCATTGTTTGTTAGTGCGATACAATACACAGGTTAAAAGTAAGGCAATTAAAAATAAAATATGGTCAACACCAATCCAAATATGTAATACACCTTGATAAACATATTGGTTAAATGTACTTAGGTAACTTGCTTGTTGTGTAGAAAACGCCTGTTGTTGCTCAGCTTTGGTAAATACGCGCGATACTTGGTTTACGTTAACAATCACCTTGTGATTAGCATCGTACTCAAAAAAAGCACTGTAGTTAAGGGTGATATCGGCATTATTGGCGCAACTAAATAGCAGCGGTAAAACTAAATAAGCCTCATTAAAATGGTTATCTAATTGGTAGTTATCAGCTATTGTTAGCGGGCAAGTTTGCAAGTTTTGTAAAACAGTAAAATTAGATTTTGCATAGCGATTAATGGCTTCGTTTTGTGACTTAAGTTCGGCCCAGCTTATTTGTTGGTCTTGGTTTAAATCAAGCGCAACGCTTTGTTCTAAATCGTTAATATTTATTTGCCATGTACCTGTATATTGCTGCGGATTTTGCGCGTTATCTAAAGTGATGTAACTGGTACTTAGTTGGTGTGCATGGGCACTAAAAGTGCAAATTAGTGTAACAAGTAAAGCGGTTAAAAAAGAGCTTAATGTTTTCATAAGGTGTCCCTAGCCATGGCATTAGCTTGGTGTAATAGGTGTTGATCTGTGCTCATTTTTGCTTGCTGCCAATTTATATTTGCCCAATATTGTGCCTTGGCTTTATCTACTTGTACATGAATATAATAGTTAGCTAAATCATTGGCATGAAAAGTATCTTGTCGTTGTTCTCGTAAGTTAACTCGTTGCTGCATACGTGTTTGCCACTGATCACTAACTTTATGTGTGCTGCGTTTTTCAGCTATGGCGAGCCGAAGTAAAACAGCATCTTCAAGTTGACTCTTTAAATTACTAAATTGACTCAAGGTATTAAGTACCTGCTCAGGGTTGTTTTGGCTTAGCTGTATATCAGCCCATAACACAATGAGGCTCACAGGTGCTTTGCTTAAATCAATACTGTTAATGTGCTCAAGCGCTTCGGTGAGCTTATTAAGCCTAAACGCCATCTCACTAAGTACCTGTTTGGTTGTTAAGCTTATGTTTTTATTTTGAGTAATATCAAGTAATGATTGATAGCTTTGCTGTAATTGACCTTGCTGACTTTGGATATCAAGCACACAGGTTGTTGCAGTGATAACGCTTGCTGCACCAATAAGAGATACACAGTGTTGCTTGGCTTGTTCAAACTTACCTTGTGTCATCAACATATTTGCCAATAAAAGATGGGTATTAACATGGCTTGGGTGTTTTTCTATTACAGTATTTGCAACTTTAATAGCGCGTGTAAATTGATGCTCTTTTTGTAACACTCTTGCATATAAATAGCCTATTTTTGCTGTGGGTTCTTGTTTATAAAGTGCCGCTAAGCGGTTTTTAAGCACGCCTTGATAACGCTCGGTTTGCCCTATGTATTGGCTGTTTAAAACCAAAGTGTTGAGTTGCTCTAGTGTCAAATTAGCGCTAATTGATGAATTACTGGTTGCAATAATATCGTCATCATTTGGAATCGTGGGCTTTGCAAGCACGTTACTTACAAACAGTGCAGCGCAAAAAGCAAAGAGCATTTTTTTATAATGACCGTGCATTGTTTTATCCTCTTAAAAAAGCCATCCATGGCCATCAGCTTAAATTACTTATACCAATCCGCATAATTAAGTATTATTGCGGCTTGGTATCAATTAGTTACCTGATGAAATAGTACTTACATCGGTATCTGTATTGGTAAAAACACGTCCGTTGGTCGATAGTGGCTCATCGTTAGGGCTTTGATTAAATGCATCACTGGCAAATTGTGCAAAATCTACTTGCAAAGCCTCAATGGTAATATCAACCATAGCTGTCACTTGCTGGTTTACCCCATCAGATACGCCAAACATAAAGCTGTCACTGCCTGTTGCTTCTTTATTGGGTGTATAGGTAAAGCTGCCATCACTATTAACTACTACATTGCCCAGTGTAGGCTCTGTTGTGAGTTCATAGGTGAGTGAGTCGCCATCGGCATCGCTAGCCACTAACATGTCGTTAATTTCAACTTCTGTTTGTGTGGTTAACATTACATCAGTTGCACTGGGGGCTGTATTTACCACCGGTGTAGGCAGTTTATTGTCATCATCGTTGCTACATGCGCTAAGCGTTAGTGCGCCAAGTAGTACACCGATATGAGTAAGAGTTAAATTACGCATACGTTACTCCTTATTTAGACCCTGCAAGTGGGGTGGCTAAGTATGGGAAAGCGGCATCCATCATGCTTGCATCAACTGGCGCACCATCAGTGAATGGCACTGTACCTACATCAGCATCTTCTGGCGTACACAGGCCTAAGTCGGTGTCTTCACCATTTACTGGAATAGGGTGACACAAACGGCCCATTACTACGCGAAGTGCAATATCTACTACATCATCACCTGGGCGACGGCCATTTGGAAAGCCCGCTAAATCATCACCAGCAACACCAAATGCAGATTGATCAGCCTGGGCTGTGGCTGCAATTGCGGTATTTAAACGTAACATTTCTGAAGGCGTTACCGTTGCTTGTTGGTTTACTCCAGCAAAACCGGTTAAAAATGCAGTAATTAAATCTGTGCGCGGAAAATTAGTAGGTGCTAGTGTTTCCAGTTCAGCGCCTAATGTGGTATTTACTGCATCTTTAAATAAAATATTTAATAGTTCCGGTAAAGACGGGTGCGAAACATAATCTAAAAATTGTGCATCGTCTTTTGGCTGGGCCGTTGAGAAGGTATCTTTGTCTTTAATACCAATAACAAGCTCATTAACCAATGGGTTACCTAAGCGAGAAACCTGTGTTAATGCACCGCCATTTACCGCGTTATCTGCAAACTTAGCGTTAGGATTTAAAATGCGTGCTTGAGGTAGGCTCGCTGTAGTCCATGAGCCAATTACGCCGTTGCCTTCACCCACAATACAGCTTTTAGGCATTTCAACGGCGATTGAGGTTACGTTTTTATCAATGAGGTCATCATTATCGGCAGATTGCGTAATACCACCAGGGAAACCACCGCCATCGCCCGCACCAGGTGCACTGTCGCCCTCTACAGGCACATAGTTTACTAGATCAAAGGTTTTACCTAAGTTAACAACGAATGGGTCTTTACGTTGGCCTACAAATACTTTGGCCATACTGTCACAGCCCGGTACAGAAACTTGGTAAACAAACTGATCGGCATAAGTTTGGTAATCTGCCATTGAACCAAATGTTTTATCGCCTACGTAGTCCAGTGGTTTATTAAACGTGGTTGAGCTGGTGGTGGTATTGCTTAATGTGGTACTGGTACCTGTGCGTTGTGGGCCGTTAATCATGCTTAGTGTATATGACTCACTAAAATTTGCAGCGCTATCATCACCTGCTGCAACGCCACCTACATTTTTAAGGGGGACAGATACAGTGCGTTGATTACCTTCTGGGCCAACAGTTAATTGCACCCCTTGGTTATCGTTAGGGAGCATGCTCTTGAAGTTAAACGCAAAGGTAATATCCTCAACAGCGTCACCATCATTATCAATATGAATACTGTAAGTTGCGTCAGGGTCCATGGCAAAATAGTTTGGGCCGCCGTAGGCATCTTGTAATGGAATGTAATTGGCAATAAACGTAACGTAATCGTCTCTGCCTGCCTCATAACTATTAAATACATAAAAGTCGGTAGAGTCTAAAGTTGGAAAGCGGCTAATATTTGGCGCTTCACGGTGACTTGATGCCTCGCTAGAGGTGCTTACTAAGGTACTGCATACTACTACTGCGAGTATAGATGGAGTTAAAGCTTTCATGACTTTTTCCTTTAGTTTTGATTGGAGTCATCATTAATAACGAAGCAAAAAGCACAATGGATGCAAAAAAGTTAAAAAATTTTATTTTTTGTTAAATTAAATAATAAAAGAGGAGGCTAATGCGCGATTAGCCCCCTCTTTTTTTCGCGTGCAAAAAGCTATAAAATAACTAGCTCAGTGGTATAAAGTACCTCAGTTGGTGAGCCATTAGGTGAGCCACCGAGTGGCTCTAAACTTACTGCAAGTAAGGCAATGTTTTGCGCATTAAAGCGTGTGTCTTTTATTAATAGTTTTTCGCCTTGTTTAGGCAATAAGCCCAGCGAAATAGGTGCATCCTGTCCTTTTAAGATCATCCATAGCTCGTAGTCTTTATCTGTTTGAGCAACTAATTTAGTGCTGGCTTTAACTGACAATACTTGCTCGTTCACATTAATAAACCACAGTGATTGTTTATTTTGGTTTTGTACCAGCGCAATTTGCTGGCTATCTTGGAGTTGTGTGGTTGGCTGAATAATTAAAAATGCTAAAATAATACAGGCCGCTGTGGCTATAAATGACCAAGTACGCCATAACGATGGAGCCGGTTTTATGACTGTTTTAGCTGGCGGTGAGTTGTTTTCTATTTTATCTAAAATGTGTTGCCATACATGAGCGCTGGGTGCTTGTGGTGTAATTGCACTGGCTAAGTCATTTAAATTTTGCTCCCACATAACGGTAGCTTCGCGCGCTTGTGGTAGGCTCAACATTAAACGCTGAAAACGCTTTCGGGCAAGCCCCTTTAATGTGCCTAGCACATATTGAGCCGCTAAAGTCTCTAGTAGTTCTGGTTTGTTATAATTCATAACGTTAAACACCTCTGCAACTGCTGTAACCCACGCCTGATCCAGCTTTTAACCGTACCTAAGGGCGTTTCTATGTAATTGACTAGTTCACCATGGCTCAAGCCCTTGTAATAGGCTAAATGTATGGCTTGTTTTTGCTGTGGATCGAGTTGTTCAATACAATCAACGAGTTTGGTTTGTTCGTCGTAACTAACATCGACTGCTTGTTCATCGTATTGCTCATCGCCCATGGCTTGTTCTTTTCTGACCTTATGATAGCGCAGCGCATCTAAACATCTGTATCGTACTATGCTTATCATCCAGCTTATTACAGTGCCTTTTGTGGAATTGTACTCAGATGCGTTATGCCAAATTTTAATAAATGCCTCTTGCAATACTTCTTCTGCGTGAGCTCGGTTTGAAAGCATATTCAAACTAATCGCAAATAATTTACCACTGGTTTGCTGATATAAATCGGCAAAAGCGGTTTTGTTACCCTGTGCAGTTTTACACAAAAGGGGGAGTAAATTATCGTTTTCCATATGGGTCCTGTTGTTTTTATTATTACTGATTAAACGTTTAAGGGCGGGAATTGGATGCACACTTTATAGCTGACTTTTCATATTAGCTGTTATGCGCATCTAAACAAGTTTTAATCCTAAATAATGCATTTTAATGATGAGAAAAAATGACCGACTTAAATGTAAAAAGCACATATTAGTTAATTAACTTAGCAAGGCGTAAATTATAGTACTTAATAATCAGTTGGTTACAATAATTACCGGGCTTTAAATTCGTGTTTTATTGGCGTATAAATTGCAACTACACTTGCACAAGGCTGTTAAAAAACATAAAAACAGTAAATACAAAGGGGAATTTATGTGGGCTGCAACGAGTTATTTAATTTTAGCGTTAATTTTTATATTGATAGGCTGGGAGGTTAACTCGGTTTATTTTGCCGTGGTATTTTATTGGAGTGCACTGTCGTTAATACTTGTTAGTGGTGCATATATTTTTAATTTAGCGAAAATTTTTAGAAAGCGCGAAAATGGTGTCATCCCATTTTATATTCGCTGGGCATTTGTACCTTTTTTGTTGGGGGTGCAAATTTACAATGCGTATTCTCGAAAGCACGATAAAGTCCCTCCGATTCAAAAAGTTAACGAGCACTTGTTTTTAGCATGCAGATTATTCCCCTCCGATATTGATACGTTAAAAGAAAACGGGATAACAGCAATTTTAGATGTTACGTGTGAGTTTGATGGTTTAGAGTGGAGCTCTACACAAGAAAATATTAGCTACTTGAATATTCCAGTGCTTGATCATAGTGTGCCTACGCATTCGCAGTTAAATCAGGCAATAAATTGGATCCATCATCACATAAAAGAAGACCGCCGCGTGGTAGTTCATTGTGCACTAGGAAGAGGGCGCTCTGTATTTGTAATGGCAGCGTATTTATTGAGCCAAAATAAAAACGCCGATGTTCACCAAGTGCTCGCGCAAATAAAAGAAACCCGCGAAACCGCAAATCTTAATAAGCATCAGCTTCGCCATTTAGCAAAGCGACATAAAAAGGGCGAGCTGGTTATTAAAAACAAAGCTGTATTAATAGCCAATCCTGTGTCGGGTACCAAAATGTGGCAAGACAAAGAGCATTTAATAGTGGCTAGGTTGTCGGCGTATTATGATTTAGAAGTATTAACCACCACCAAAGAAATAAACGGTATTGAGCTTGCTAAACAAGCCATTAACGATAAGCCAGATATAATTATTGCCTGTGGTGGCGATGGAACCGTGACAGAAGTAGCAAGTGTGTTGGTAAACACCCAGTGTAAACTGGGCATTATACCAATGGGCACAGCCAATGCTTTAGCTCATGTGCTTATGGGGATTAGCTCTAAAATAATTCCTGTTGAACAGGCCTGCGATTTAATTATTGATGGTCAAACTCACACAATAGACACCGCGTATTGTAACGATGAGCTAATGCTGTTGTTAGCTGGTATTGGTTATGAGCAATCGATGATAGAAAAAGCGGATAGAGAGGCTAAAAATAAATCTGGGCAACTTGCGTATTTAAACGGTTTTTTTCAGGCATTTAGTGAGCAAAAAGCGCAAACACTCTATGTCACTCTTGACGATAACCAAACACAAGAGGTGCATACCAATAGCTTTATAGTTGCTAATGCGGCTCCGTTTACTACATTACTAGCGCAAGGGGGAGGGCAACCCAATCACGAAGATGGTCTATTAGACATAAATTGGCTGGTACCAAGTGAAGAAAATACAACCAGCGTGCTTAGCATTGCCGAGCTAATGTTTAGCAGTATTACTCAAACCCAATTGGCAATTAGCTCGCATCATACAAATGCTAAAAGAGTAACCATTACGGCAGATGATGACATAAAGTACGTGCTAGATGGTGAGGTAAAAACAGCTAAAACACTGGTTATTAACATAGACCCAGGCTCGCTAAAGGTTATTAGCAAAGAGCTGTAAATACAAAAAGCACGATTAAACGTGCTTTTTAATTGCGTATTGTTAATTACTTTTTAATAGACGGCCAAACAAAACCGCTCGTATCAGGCGTGTTAGTGTGTTTAGGACGTGCTGCGCTTTTAGGCTTACGCAGTGGCTTGTTACTTAAAGTATGAAGGTAAAGCGCTTCTACTTTATCACGCGCCCAAGGGGTTTTACGTAAAAACTTTAAGCTCGACTTAATACTTGGTGAGTCGGTAAAACACTTAATTTTTACTTGCTCGCCCATGGCTTTAAACCCTAAGCGTTGCTCAAGCTCTACTAAAATTTGTTCTAATGTTACCCCGTGAAGAGGATTTTTTGGTTGATTATCCATAGCCATACTACTTATTTAAACTGCGCGCATTGTAGCGTAAATACTCATTTAGCGCTAATTGACCGTAATGGTTTTAGGCTTAGCGGGATAAACAACATTGCCATTTTTATTTAATTTTAGCCAAATTAGCTCACGGTTATTTTGCTGCGAGTTAATGGCCGCGCACACTAAGACAAAAGATTGTACTTGTATCAGCGCACCTTCACTATAGCGTTTGTTATCGTACCAACAGATATCACCACTATTAATAATCTCATTGGCGTCAATAATAGAATGTGTTTTGAGCGTTTTTGCATAGCTGTTAAAGGCTAAAGTGAATGCAATTAAAAAAATAAATAAACTCATAATATGGCGCATGATCAACCTCGAATTTTGATAGTTTAAAAATAGTACACACGATTAAAAAACATGCTAGGGTAAGTAATAGCGTTATACAACACTGACTTAAACACACAACTATAAAAAGGTGAACACATGCAATTTAATCAAACAATGATAGATGAATTTACGTTATTAGCTAAGTTTCCACGTGAGAGCAAAATGCAGGGGATCAAGTTACACTCGGATGCGCAGCCAAATTTATTAAGCGCAGCGCAAAGGTTGTTTGATAAAGGCGTAATAGATAGCCCAGATGGCGGCTATTTAACCGAACTGGGCCTTGATTTAATTGAGCACGTAAGTGTTATACACAGTGCGTTAAAAAGCTAAACCGCATCGCGCTGATTTTGCGGCGCGGCGTCACTAAATGCAGTTAGAGCATTACAGCGGGCATAAATGGCTGCAATTTTTGGATACGCAGCCATATCAACATTAAAACGCAACGCATTAAATACCTGTGGCACTAAGCATATATCAGCCAGCGATGGCTGATCCCCAGCGCAAAAGTTATTATTTTCACTTAACATCAATTCTATTTTTTCAAAACCAAGCTCTACCCAATGTCTGTACCAGGTGGTTTTTGCTTGCTCGTCTACACCCAGTTCGTTGCTTAAATACTTGAGCACGCGTAAGTTATTTACAGGGTGAATATCACATGCCACTGCATAGCTAATATTACGAATTTGCGCTTTTTGCCATGCAGTACCATAAATTAGCGGCGTTTGTGGATAGCTTTCATCTAACCATTCTAAAATAGCGAGTGATTGCGCTAATACGCCTTCGTCTGTTTCTAGAGCGGGAAGTAGGCCTTGCACATTTTTATCTAAATAAGGCTGAGCTAGCTGTTCAGACTTAAGTAAATTAACAAATTGCATATCATGCTCAATGCCTTTTAAATTAAGTGCTATGCGTACACGATAAGCAGCAGATGAGCGAAAGTAGCTGTATAGTTTCATTGTTATTATTCCTCGCCTGTAAAATGTTTTGTGATACTACGCCAGCACTGAGTGTAATTAGTTTGGCGTTCTTTTCCTTCAAGGGCATATTTAGTGGGCGATATTATGTAACGAGATTCAAACATAAAGGCCAACGTGTTCTCGTATTTTTGCGGAATGAGCTCAGCGTTAGATGCTTTTTCAAATACCTCTGCTTCAGGCCCATGGGGCGACATGCAATTATGCAAACTAGCGCCTCCAGGTACAAACCCATGCTCTTTTGCATCGTAAACTCCCTCTATTAAACCCATAAACTCACTCATAATATTCCGATGGTAGTAGGGAGGCCTAAATGTATTCTCTGCCACCATCCAGCGCGGTGGAAAAATTACAAAATCTACATTTGCCATGCCCTCAGTGGCTGAGGGGGAGGTAAGTACAGTAAAAATAGAGGGATCTGGGTGATCAAAACTCACCGTGTTAATAACATTAAAACGGGCCAAATCGTATTTGTACGGGGCGCTGTTACCAGTCCATGCAACCACATCAAAAGGCGAGTGAGTGATTGGGCAGCTAAATAGATTACCATTAAATTTAGTTATTAATTGAAAGTTGCCTTCTTTATCTTCAAATGACGCAACAGGGTATTTAAAGTCCCTATCGTTTGCGTAGCCATTAGCACCAACGGGGCCGCGCTCGGCGAGCTCAAACGCATGGCCATAGTTTTCACAAATGTAACCACGTGCAGTTTCATCTATTAAATCAACCGAAAACTTTATCCCGCGTGGGATTACTGCAATTTCGCCAGGCTTTACAGTCAGCTTTCCGCACTCAGTGTGTAATAGCAATTCGCCCTGTTGAGGCACAAACAACAGCTCACCATCGGCATTACAAAAATAACGGCCTTGCATAGAGCTGTTTGCAACATACATATGAATACCAATACCCGATTGACCATTGGCACTGCCGTTTGCAGCCATTGTAATTAATCCATCAATAAAATCAGTAGTCTTCGAGGGAATATCAATCGGGCTCCAGCGCATCATCGTAGGGGGCGTAATTGCTTCAGTTATAGGTGCTGTTCTTATTAATGCGTTATCTATAGCGGTGTATTCGCCTTGTACAACAGATGGACGAAGGCGGTATAACCACGTGCGGCGATTAGCAGCACGCGGCGCTGTAAAGGCAGTGCTGCTAAATTGCTCAGTGTATAAATTGTACTTAACTTTTTGTGGGGTAAATTGCCCAATAGGCAGTGCTCCGGGTAGTGCTTCGGTTTCAAATTCATTGCCAAAACCGCTCATGTAGTTTATTTCGTTGGCCATAATGTGATCCTGTGAGAGTGACAGTGTTTTATCTTTCTAGGGCCTGTTTATCTTTCGAGGTTGAATTTGCAGCAGTCTGTTTGGTAATTAGGCAAGACAGAGCCTATGCAGTGTGGTTGTTCCCCATAAATAGGCGATAACGTAGCATAAATGCCAAACAGGCGCTGCCCGAAGGGTTCTGCCTAGGGATCATTTACTCTTTGTTGCTCGGTTTTTACTTAGCCCACTAGGTTACAAACCTCGCGCCGCGATTAAATGGCCCCTAGATTGAACAAATTTCAATCCTGAAAGGTCAACAGGCCCTAATTAGTTTAAAGTACTCTCAAGTGAGAGTAATTTCAAATGAGCGCATGTTTTAGCCTGTAAATAAAAATGCACAACTTGAAAAGTGTGTAAAAACGGTGAGAAAGTACTAATGGAAATAGATTTAAATGAATTTTTACCTTATCAGCTAAACCAATTGGCAACTAAAATTAGTAATGACTTTGCCAGTGTATATCAACAAAAATACAATTTAACCATTTCTCAATGGCGCATAGTGGCCAATTTAGCTCAATTTGGTCAAAGTAATGCGAGGGAATTATGTTCATTGGCCAATATGGATAAGTCTACGGTTTCAAGAGCCATTAAAGCGTTAATAGATCAAGGCTACTTAGTTACTCAGTTAAGTGAGCAAGATAAACGGTAAGCGTCTAGCAAAATACACCTGCCAGTAACTCAGTAAAATGATTAAGCTATTTCCA